>CAMEET010000016.1 GCA_945915085.1 uncultured Treponema sp.
GTCGTACAGCAGAGTCTGTGGTATTAACACACTGACCACCAGGACCACCGGCACGCATAACATCAACACGAACATCATTCATATTAATATTGATTTCAGTTTCTTCAGCTTCAGGCAAAACAGCAACTGTTGCAGTAGAAGTTTGCAGACGTCCCTGACTTTCTGTTTGAGGAACACGCTGAACACGATGCACACCACTTTCCCAACGCAAAGTTCCGTAAACAAATTTTCCAGAAATAGAAGTGACAATTTTATTAAAACCACCAACTTCAGTTTCCTGAGCTTCCATAGTTTCAGTTTTCCAGCCTTTTCTATCAGCAAGATGAGTGTACATTTCCCACAAATCACGCACAAAAAGCGAAGCTTCGTCACCACCAGCAGCAGAACGTATTTCCAAAATGATATTTTTTTCATCAAGAGGATCAGGCGGAACAAGTTTCAGTTTTATTTCTTCTTCAAGTGCAGGCTGACGCTCTTCCAGTTCTTTAAGTTCCTCGCGCGCCATTTCACGCATTTCAGCATCATCTTCTGCAGTAATCATTTCTTTTGCGTCCTGAATACCAGACAAAACCTTTTTATATTCATCGTAAAGCGCACAAACTTCACTCAAATAACCATGCTCACGCATAGTATCCTTATATTTTTTTGCATCTTTGACCAGATTTGGGTCCATTACAAGATCACTTACAACTTTAAAGCGATTCTCACATTCTTCAAGCTTTTTAATCAAATCCATAACAAACATTATAACATTTTTGTTTAGTTTTTTCAATTAATAGAAAAGCTGCAAGGTCTGCCCATGGCTCGTGCAGAATCACTTCCTCACCAAGAAAAATTTTTGTTCGCACGAGCCGCGAGTTTTTTAACGCTGCGCTAAAACTCGTGAAAACAAGGTTTACATGCAAGCTCTGCACTTTCTATTTTCCCAAAAATATGCTAAAATTATCTTATGAAAAAGGTATTGATTTCTGACAACTATCCGCTTTTTAGGGACTTTTTAAAACAAAAACTTTCAGAAGAACAGATTGAAATTATCACGACACAAAAAAACCGCGATTTGTATACAAAACTCATCACAAATCTGCCGAATCTCCTTATTCTGGATTTATCAGATGAAGATTCTCTTGACATGGATTTCCTTCAAAAAAAACTTTCAGATTCAAATACCGCAAACATTCCCATAATCATCACAGGTCCTCGCAAAGACCGTTCCTCAATTGCATCCCTTGCAAAATATGGAGTAATCAAATATTTTGAAAAACCAGTTCAGTTTGATTTACTTTTCAAATCAATAGGAAACACAATCCACGTTCCTATCCCAATGGACACAACTCCTTGCGTGCTAGATTTACATCGCAACAACAAAGTCATCTTTATTGAACTTGCACTCGGCTTAAATCGAGAAAAAATGTCACTCATGCGTTTCAAACTTTCAGAAATGATAGAATCCGAAAAAATCGAAAGTCCAAAAATCGTAATCATGCTCACAAACTTGGAATTAACATTCGTGGACGGCTACAACCTTGAGTTTTTGATTGACAATGTTCTTTCCTGCCCTCGAGTTCATAATAAAAATGTAAAAATACTTTCGCTAAGTCCATTTGTAAAAGAACTTTTAGACGGTCATCCAAATTACTCAGAAATTGAAATGTCGAACAATCTTTCACGAGTTTTAAATGACCTTGTAGACACATCACTTTCCACAAATATCCCGGATATCATCACAAGTCAAATCCTCACAAAAACAGATATCGAAAGAATGGATAAAGACAGCATGGCAACAAGATTTTCTTCCGATTCAATCGATAAAACAATCAAGAATAATGCTGGAACTGTTTTAAGCGTTGCCATAATTGACAGTGATGAAAGCACACTCGAAATCTCCAAAAACAGTTTCGAACAAATCGGCGCAATCTGCCAATGTTTTACAAAAGGCAAACAGTTTATCGAAAATTATGCAGAAGGAAAATTTGATTTAATAGTATTAGATGTCCTTCTCGAAGATAAAACAGGACTTTCACTTCTGCAGGTTTTACAGAAACGACCTCATTCACCGCCAATCATCGTTTATTCACAAAGCCTGCAAAAAGAAATTGTTGTAAAAGTTTTGAGCAGCGGAGCAAAATCTTACATCGTCAAACCACAAAAACCAGATGTTTTCGTAAGAAAAGCACTCGCTGTATTAAAAAATTAATAAGCCAAATGTTGAGTTTTAAATTTTATAATTTAGGTGGCTTTTGGTTAGTTTGTTTCCTTCGCTCCCTTCGAGTTTATTTTCTTCAAGTTCGTTTCCTTAGATATCGCGCAGGAACCAAACCAACCAAAAACAGGCTATTCGGGGTTCCGCTATCGCTCCAGCCGCTTCCCTCGCTTTGCTCAGTCCAGTGGCTGCCTTCGGCACCCCTACTATCCTTGCCACGAGTTAAAAATCGAAAACTCGAAATTAAAGCAAATATATTCAAATTATATAAAAAAAAGAGTCCATTATGATCAACAAAAATTTTCAAAACAATAATAAAATAAGCCATTCGATGACAGAAGGAAAAATAAATTTTCATACTCACAGCACTTTTTGTGATGGAAAAAATTCCCCCGAAGAAATAATTCAAACCGCCATAAAAAAAGGATTTTCAGTTCTGGGATTTTCCAGTCATTCCATTTATCCTTTCGCAGAAACATGGCACATTTCTCCAAACGAACATCATCACTATGTTGAACAAATCAGACAACTTTCTCAGAAATATCAGAATGAAATAAAAATTCTATGCGGATTTGAAGCAGATTTTTTACCGCCTTACTCTAAACTCCAAGAAAATCAATTTGCAGCTTTTGAACCAGATTATTTGATTGGAGCCGTTCATTACGTTTCAAATCAAAACGGATGGCTTACTGTAGATGATTCAGCCGAAAATGTCCAGAAAGGAATTGACCAGATTTTTCAAGGTGATGGAAAAGCCTGTATATGCGAATATTTTGAAACACAGCGAAAAATGATTTCAACAGGAAGATTCAATATTCTGGCTCACCCAGATTTACCGCGCAAACGAAACGGACTTCTCCACTTTTTTGATGAAACAGAAACCTGGTATAAAGAACAGATTATTCAAACAGTTCGTACAATTGCAAAAACAAATCTTACAGTCGAAATAAACACTGGCGCAATTGCCCGTGGTGTCATGGACGACGTATATCCGTCACAATTTTTCTTGGAAAAACTGTTTGAGGCAAAAGTTCCAATCTGCATAAACTCAGACTGCCACAATGCCCCACAACTAGATGCCGCTTTCGACAAAGCACAATCAATCGCCAGAAAAATCGGCTACAAAGAACTCGTCTACCCTACTTTCAAGGAAGACTTCATCGTCAGATTGTAACAGAATTTTTGCAATGCCTTTTTTTATTACAAAAATCCTATCTATTGCGTCGCTCTTCCGCACTTGCACATTGAATACACATCAATGCATAAGGGAGAACTTCGAGTCTTTCTTCAGGGATTTCTTTTCCACATTTTATGCAGCGTCCATATTTATCCTGATTAATTCTATCCAGTGCATTTTCTATCTGCTGCAATCTGATTGCGTCCTGTGTTCCAATTGAAGTCAAAAGCTGGCGGTCAATTACATCGGCTGCAACATCAGCTTCATCCCCCGACTCTACTGTTTTTACAAGGTTTTTCATATCTTCGCTCTGGTCTGCAAGAGAATCCAAAAGAGTTTTCTTTTGTTCCAGAAGTTTTGCCTTCATATTTTCCAAAAAAGTTTTATCCATAAGTTGCCTCCTAAAACCACTAAGAAGTAAAATCTGCAAATTGAAAATCATTTTTGATGATTTATTACACATTTTTTAATTTATCACTTTTTAGTATGTTGTAATGAAATTATTTTTTGTATATAATAATATAAATGTAAAATCTCAAAAAGACAAATACTTTTTTTGAAATTACATAAATTTATTTTTTTAAGGTTTAACATGGCAAAAGAAGAAGCTATCGAAGTTGAAGGAGTAGTAAAAGAAGCACTTCCTAACACTACATTCCGCGTTGAATTGCAGGGTGGTCACGTTATTTTGGCTCACCTTTCTGGAAAAATGCGCAAACATTATATCAGAATCGTTCCTGGTGATAATGTTAAAGTTGAACTTTCTCCTTATGATTTGAACAAAGGTCGCATTGTTTTCCGCGAACGTTAATTTTATGATGAACTTGAAAAACACTGCCCGTTGGGCTCAAAAAATCAATTCCTCAATGTTGGCTTACCTTTATTATAGTTTATCTCTTTTTTCTCAGGAAGGCTGACCTTGTGTGTTTTGATTTTTTTACAAAACCTATTATGGTAATTACAAGTCTTCCAAAGCGGAAGACTTTTTTTATTTTTAAATCTCAATTTTTGAGTTTGAACCGTAAAAAGAACAAAGGAGGTGTGATAAAAATATGTCACTTTATGAAGATTTAAAATGGCGCGGACTTATCAAAGACGTTGCCGGGGAAGAAAGCGAATTACAGAAAGTCCTAGATGGAAAACCTTTTGCATTTTACTGGGGGACAGACCCTACTGCAGATTCTCTGCACATCGGTCACTATTCATCACTTTGTATGGCAAAACGCCTTGCCAATGCTGGTCATCATCCTGTTTTACTTTGCGGTGGTGCAACTGGACGCATTGGAGATCCTCGTCCTACAGCAGAACGTGAAATCATCTCAGAGGAAAAAGTAAACAATAATATAGAAGGTATTCGCCAGCAGATTAAAGCTTTGGTTCCTTCTGCCGAACTTGTTGACAATTATGATTGGATGAAAGATTACACTTTCCTGAACTTTTTGCGCGACATCGGAAAGTATATCAATGTAAATTACATGCTTGATAAAGACATTATCCGCCGCCGTCTGGAAAACGGCATTACTTTCGCAGAATTTTCTTACATGCTTTTGCAGGGATTTGATTTCGTTCATCTTTATCAGGAAAAAAACTGCATCATGCAGGTTGCTGGTTCTGACCAATGGGGAAACATTACGACTGGCGTTGATTTAATCCGCAAGATGCTCGACAAACCAGCTTATGCTTTCACAATGCCTTTGATTCTTGATGCAACAGGCAAAAAATTCGGAAAATCTGAAGGAAATGCTCTTTGGCTCAACAAAGAAAAAACTGCTCCATACGCAATTTATCAGTATCTTATAAATTCTGATGATTCAAAAGTGCTTGAATATCTGAAAGTTTTCACATTCCTTTCACGCGAACAGATTGAAGAAATCTACGCACAGCATCAGCAGGCTCCAGAAAAACGAATTGCTCAAAAAACACTTGCATGGGAAATTGTAAAAGATTTGCACGGACAGGCAGAAGCCGACAACGCAGTTCAAGTCAGCGAAAAACTTTTTGCAGGAAATTTTGAAGGACTTTCAGTTCGTGATATTATGACTGGAATGAAAGGAGTTCCAACTTTTAAATATGAAAGTGAACTTTCACTAGTTGATTTGCTCGTGAACAACAAAATTGCTTCATCCAAACGAGAAGCACGCGAATTCATCAAAGGAAATGCAATTTCAATAAACGGAAAAATTTTCAACGATGAAACACAAATTATCACAAAAGATTTAGCACTTGAAGGCAAAGTGATAATAATCAGACGCGGAAAGAAAAAGTACTTCCTTGCAGAAGTATAAAAATTCAAAAAAAATCTGCACATTTGCAAAAAAGCTTATGTGCAGATTCCCAAAATTTTCTTTTCCTAAACTTAATTTTTGATGCGGCGCAACCCTCTGATTGCTTCAAAAATTCCAGAAATACCGTTAATCATTACACCAAGACAAATAAAAAATCCGAACGGAATAAAAAACGAAATCCTGAACATGAGAAGGGCTGCCAAAGTTTGCAGACTTTTTGAAAAAAGCATAGATTTGTACGAACTTTTTGTGCGCTTTTTGTAATCCTGAGAATCATAATGCTGATTGTAATTCTGCTGTGAATTATTCTGGTTTGCAGCATTCTGACGATTTGCACCACCAAACCATTGCCAGAAATTTTCATCACCAAAAGGATTTTGATAAGTGTATTGATATTGACGCTGATATTGAGCATTCGAATTTGCATTAGAATAAGCTGACTCAGAATAACCGCCTAAATCATAATTCCTACGCTTTGCCTCATCACCAAGGACATCATAAGCTGCAGAAATCTGTTTAAATTTTTCTTCAGCAGCTTTGTCACCAGGATTTCTGTCAGGATGATATTTAAAAGCTAAATTTCTGTAAGCCTTTTTAATTTCGTCAGTAGTCGCGTTTTTAGAAACACCAAGTATTTGATAATAATCATTCATACTTATAAAATAACCATTTTTCCATAAAGTTACAAGGTAATTTTTTAACAGATTTTTAGATGTGAAAATAATTGAAAAATGGGGTACGACCTTGATTGTTCGAGGAAAGGCTAATGAAAAATGGGGTACGACCTTGCGACCTTGTTTTTTTTAAATAAAAAAAGCCAATCCGAATACCTCAGACTGGCTTTAAACTTCACAGATTTTTTTTCGAACTGTACCTGTTTAATCAAGTTTCATTCTTTCAATTGTTATTCAATTTCTATTTAATTCTGAAAGTTTCAGGTGCTCCCAAATACGATTTTGGCATTTCTTTTCCAGCATCATAAATCACAATTTTTTCCAAAACTACATTTGGAGTCACAGGATAAATTCTTAATGTGTTAATTCCATCACTACAACCGGATGCAACTGTACAAATTCGGATGTTATTTGTGATGTCATTTCCCCAAGTGTACTGATTATCCCCAACTGTAAATCCTTTTTTTGCGGCAACCACAGTCATTTTTTCACCATTTATTTCGGCAATAAATTCTACGCCACATGATTTATACGCTGGATTCGAAGGATTAATATAAAAATCAAATACTTTTGTACCAGCCGATTTTGGAACAAATTTATATTCCACAAAAGGAGCTTTTTTTCCTTCATCATAAGAATTTATCACAGGATAAGCTTTCACTGCACCCAAAGTTTTTCCATAACCTTCAAGCACTTCAAAATGACCATTTACAACGCCCGATTTTTCTTCTTCCAGTGATGAAGTTTTTACAAAATGTTCTGCTTCCATGCTGATGTAATTTTCTGTCTGCACAAATGTTCCCACTGGATATTCCATTTCTGCCACAGCCGCATCAATTTCCACAAACACTTTAATTCCAGCACCATGTCCGTCTTTTGCTTCAAAAATCAAAGTATCTTTTTTGTTTGATGATTTTGCAAGTTTTTCACGGTCAACTGTCACAACAATCTGATCAATCTGAGAAACACAAGGTTCGCCCCAGCATGATTCGTGTTTTTCAATTTTTGCTGCTAAGAACAGTTCATTAGGATTTTTTTCATTTGCAAAACTGATTTTGTATGATGGCAATTCTTTTCCACAGTTTGCAACATTCAGTTTGAATTCCGCAGTTTCAGGATTTTTGAATCCATCATATTTAAATACTCTGTTTGTCCAATCCTGACCACTCGTAGTTACATCGCTGCCATCCAACCAGAATAAACAGCGTCCTTTTCTCGTTGGTTCAACATAAGTGTATGTCGGATAATGACTTTCAGCTTCACACCAGTTTTTAAATCCAAAATGTTCAGACCAACCGGATGCAAAGAATTTTCCACCGTCAACAGCATCACATTCATCCACAAGTTTCTGGTCGTACTCATAACATTCTTTTACTTTCTGTGCGTACCAGTTTGCAGCCAAAGCACCATGTTTTGCAAACCAAACATTTTTTCCGCTGTAAAGCTGCATGCGCAGAACATTCATAACTCCGCAAGCCGGCAGATAAACTTCCAGGAAATAACCTGGCAACAAATTTTCAGGCATTTTTGATTTCAAATTTTCAGCTTTTTCTATAATTCTGTTTGCTTTTTCTAGCAAAATATCACTTTCATTAAAATTCACAGGAGCATAAGTGTCATTTTGAATACACTCAGTTCGACGCATATTTGCAATCTTTGTAAAATCATTTAAAATTTCACAGATTTCTTTTTTATCACCTGTTTCCAATCCACCAAAATTCCTGTTGACCCAAGCTGCAGTATAATCAAAAGTGCTTTGAACACTTGTTTTTTCGTAGTTGTAAGCTAAATCAAGGAAATAAGCGAGAGGAAATTCGTTTGTCATCACATCACCGACATTTACAATCCACAAATCACGAATTCCAAATTCATAAGCAGCACACATCTGTTCTTTTACTTTTGGCAGATAATTTGTATTAAACCATTCGTAGCTGAAAGGCCATCCATGATAATCAAAATGATAATACATACCATATCCGCCTTTATGATTTCTCATTTTTTCAGTCGGCACAGTACGGAGATTTCCATGGTTATCATCACAAAGCATGAGTGTCACACCTTCAAGTTCAGGACTATCCATAAGTCCCTGCGTTGTGTCATCACCATAAAAATACGGTTCAACTTCCTTGTATAAAGCAAGCATTCTAGGCACATTATCAAGATTTTCATCAACATTTTCTTTGATAAGCTGATTTTGTGTTTTCAAAACATCACGGAGCAAATCAATATTATCTTTCAAAGTTGCATTCTGCATGATTGCAGTGTCAGCTTCACCACGCATTCCCACTGTGATAACATTTTCAAATTTTCCGTTACGTTTCAAACCGTCTTCCCAGAATTTTGTAATACCTTTTTCATTCGAACGGAAATTCCAAGCATCACCATAAACAGAACCAGGACCACGAAGATATTTATATTCTTCACCGGCACGGCAACAAGGTTCGTGATGGCTAGCTCCCATAATTATGCCAAGTTCATCAGCAAGTTCAGCATTTTCAAGGCCAGGACCATCATCACTAAAACGAGAAGCCCACATTGCAGGCCACAAATAGTTACCTTTCAAGCGCAGTAAAAGTTCAAAAACATGCTCATACATCTTAGCATTAACGCCACCAAAATTATGTCCGCTCCAGTTTCCAAAAGCAGGCCATTCATCATTAATAAAAAATCCGCGAAAGCGCACACTCGGTTCATTCGCATAAAAATCAATTTCAGGAATTTCCACACAATCTTTATGCTCAGGAAGCAAATCAGCCCAATCTACTAGCGGAGAAACTCCCATCAGTTCAGAAAGATGAAAAAGACCATAAATTGTTCCACGCTTGTCCGACCCAATTATAATGATACTATCGCAAGAAACTGCAAAAACATAACATTCACGCTTACCGCGAATTCTTTCCAATTCAAGATTGTTTTCTTTCGCAATTTTTTCAATTTTTTCAAGATTTTTTCCTGCAGGATTTGAAATCGTAGCAAAAAAAACTTTTGATTTTAACACATCGTTGGAAATATTCTCCGATTCTTCAAGACAAGGCTTTTTTCCAGTAACACGTTCCACATCAAGACAAACTTTTTGTGCAATTTTTTTTACTCCAGAAAATTCATCATCAAAACAACAAAAACTTACAGATGATTTTCCATTAATTTCTTCTATTTTAAACATCATTTCCTCACTTAATTTTTTTTTATTCGGGTGGCTTTTTGCTTCGCAAAAAACAGGCTATTCGCCCTTCACTAACGCTCATCCGCTTCCCTCGCTTCGCTCAGCCCAGTGGACTGCTTCGCAACTGCCACCCTTGTAAAAATCTTTTTTTTGCGAGTTTTAGCGTAGCGTTAAAAAAACTCGCGGCTCGTGCAAACTGCATCAAAGTTGAAGTGCTAATCTATAGCACGAGCCATCCTTGCCACAGTTTAAACTTTCTGCCACAGTTTACCCATATCCTCACATCTTACAGAAACTAGTAGCTCTGATATTTTCCACTCAAAGCTAAAATTGCAAAAAAGTAAAGACAATTGTCATAATAACGGCGGCGACCAATACGCATTGGAGTATCCCACAAACGTTTCACAGCAGCCTTTGCTTTTCCCACAGCTTCACTGTCATTTTCGTCCACCGCAAGAGCAGCTTCAGCAACAGTTGCAATCAAACCGATTGGATGACGCGCATTTTTCTTTAATTCGCGACCATCAATCATATAATCTTTCAATTCTTCAGGTTTCTTGCCATCAAAGAATTTTATGATATTCGAAGCAATTTTTGAAAGTTCAGGAGTTTTTCCGCACCACAAAGCATCCAGCCCAATATTTGCAGCCACACGATAAGAATCGCTGAAGAAAGTTCCGTGCATTTTTTTCTCCAAAGGTTCACCTTCATCAGTTGCATATTCAGCAGCCAGTCCAGTTTCAGGATGACAAGCTTTTACAAGATATTTTCTGCTTGCCTCAGCAGCCGAAAGCCAGAATTCCTTATCACAAGAATCTGCATATTTTGCAAAAAGTTCATAAAAATGAGGAAGATGATAAGACGGGTCAGTAAAAGGACAGTTGCACACAAATCTGATATGATGATATTTTTCATCCCACATTTTGCTAGGACCGTGAACAGCAGTTCTCAAAATCGCACGAGCTTCTTCCGTGTAATTAAAAATACCTTCACCATTTCCCCAGCGGTTTGCGGCAAAAAACAAAGCCATTGCAAAATATTCTTCGCCATCAGGAGCAGGTCCTTCCGCATTCTTTTTTCCGTCAGTTTGATTTGACCAGCAGAAAAATCCTTTGTTCGGACCATCTTCCAGATACATATTCACCCTAGCCCATTTCCAAATCCTGTCAAAGATGTCTTTTCTGTTCATCTGCAAAGCCATCATCATACCATAAGACATACCTTCAGTACGAGCGTCATCGTTTCCAGTATCTTCCATGTAACCAGTATTATCAGGAGCATCAAAATAAAAATGATTAGGATTTTTTGGATCAAAAATCTCATTCCAGCAGTCAATAACTTTGTTTTCAATGTCAAATTTCGAGTAACCGTACTCTTCAAATAAATTTCTCATAAAAAAAATACTACCTTTAATTATTTTTCAAGTCTATCAAAGAATTCACCTAATTTGGAAACCCTCAAAAAAAAACGCCCCAAACAAAAAAAGCTTGGAACGTTTGTTTTTTTTTAATTATTATTTATTTTGATTTTTTTTGTTCGCTTGGTTTCGATTTTGCACCAGCAACGGCTGCAGCCATTTTTGCCTGAGCTTTTTCCATATCGTTTACCATCAAAACTGGCTGACCTGTAGCGTCCAAAGCATCTCGCCACAAAGAACCTTCAGGATCAACAGCATTTCTGTGAGCAGTTACAGCCTTAATTGGCAAATGCACAAATTTATCATGAACAAGCCCGATAACACATTTTGTTTTACCAGCCATAGCAGCATGCACCGCATTATTTCCAAGTCTTTCACAGTAAATAGAATCACTTGCAGTTGTAACAGAAGCTCTTACCTGATAAGAAGGATCAATATATTTCAAGTTGATTTCGATATTCTTTGCTTTGAAATATTTTTCGATTTCTGTTTTCAAGAAAATTCCGATATCAGCAAGTTTTTTATTTCCAGAAGCATCAGTTGCATTTGTTGTAACGAGCAAATCCTGACCTGCACCTTCAGAAACAACAATAACTGCATGTCCACGTTTTGCAAGACGTCGTTCCAGACAAGCCAAAAATCCGTGTTCACCTTCCATTTCAAAAGGAACTTCTGGAATCAAACAGAAATTTGTTTCATGACTTGCCAAAGCAGCTGCAGTTGCAATAAATCCAGCTTCACGTCCCATAAGTTTTACAAGACCAATTCCGTTTATCTGACTTGCAGCTTCCATATGAACGGCAGCAACAGCTTCTTTTGCACGCTGAACAGCAGTTTCAAAACCAAATGAACGGTCAATAAACATCAAATCATTGTCTACAGTTTTTGGAACTCCAACAACTGCACATTTTAAACCGCGTTTTTCCACTTCGCAGGCAATATCATAAGAACCACGCTGAGTTCCGTCACCACCGATGATAAACAGCATATTGATTCCGTCGCGTTCAAGACAATCAACAATTTCAGAAACTCTCTGACCGCCGCCACGGCTAGTTCCAAGATAAGTTCCACCGATTTTATGGATTTCATCAATCAAATAACGGTCAAGTTCAATTGGTGCATAACCAGATTCAGCAAAAAATCCATGGAAACCAAACTGATATCCTTTTACAGTCTTCACACCATAACGAGTATTCAAACAGCGCACAATCGCACGTATAACATCATTTAAACCAGGACACAAACCGCCGCAAGTACAAATACCGGCTTTTGCATGAGTCGGATCAAAATAAATATTCTGACGAGGACCTGCTTTTTCAATCAAATTTGAAGAATCAAGAACAACAGGTTTTGTTTTATCATAAACATTCACATTAGAAATCACATAAGAATCATCACTAACATAATTTGCAGTATAGTCCCCATGTTCAGTTGACAGTTTAATTGGAGAAGGAATAGTACAAGGTCCCAAACTATCTATAGAAAAATCAAATTTTTCTTCAGCCATAACACACCTCAAGTATTAAAAAAATGCACTCTATCCTTTAAAATATCATAAATCACAAAAATCTTCAATAATAAAAGAATTCTTTAAAAAATTTCTTTTACCACATTCATAAATTGATTTCCTCTGTCAAATTCATTTGCAAACATTCCAAAAGAAGTTGCTCCAGGACTAAAAACGACAATTTCTGAATCATCTGTATCACTTTCTTCTATTATATTGTTTATATTTTCCTGATTTTTATCCTGATGTAAATCTTCATGACAAATTCCGTTACTTCCTTCATCATTCTGATTTTCAAGATTGTTTTTGAGCACATTCAAAAGGTCGGCAAGACTTGCAAACGGACCGAAATAATGAACTCCGTTTTGATTCAAAACAGGAATGATTTTTTGAGTTGCCGTTCCATCCAGAAAATAAATCTGCTTTACGCCAAAAGAAAGTTTTCCGCAGAGAGCCTGCACTAGTTTATCAAGGTCGAGTCCCTTATCAGTTCCACCAGTTATCAAAATGACAGGTTTTTCAAAAGCCTGAGTTGCTGCAGCCGCAGCTTCTGGGACAGTCGCACAAGTATCATTATAAAATCTATATTCAATTTCGCATCTTGATTTTTTTGTAGAATCAAAATTTTTTTTCCAGCTGTGAAAATACTGCAGACGGTGATTGATTCCCGGCCAAGTCTGCAAAATCTTTACAATTTTATCTTTCGGAACATTCATAAGCTGCATTACAAGAGCCGCATTTTGTGCATTTGTCTGCATGTGTTTTCCAGGAACAAGAAGTTTCCCCAAATCATAACGAGGTTTGTCAGCATTGTAACGCAAGACAGTCGCCTTTGACTCACTTGCAAACAAATCACCCCAGCTTGCAATTCCAGGATGCAAAGCAGAATCAGGGGCAGTCCCCTCTTCATCACCACCTTCATCAAAAATCGAATAATCACCACTATCCTGATCAGCGTAAATCAGTCGTTTGTCCGCAACATAATCTTCCATATTTCCATACCAGTTCTGATGGTCAGGAACGATTTTCGTAATCAAACTAATATGAGGTTTCAAAACTTTTCTGCCCCGCAAATCAGCAAGTTGCCACGAAGAAAATTCAATCACCACAGGTGTGTCAGCAGAAACTTCATCAAAAAAAGTTAATGGACTCACAGTGATGTTTCCACCCAAAAAAATTTTGTAACCAGCCTTCGAAAGCCCATAATAAATCGCACTCACAGTCGACGATTTTCCCTTGCTTCCAGTCACTGCAATAATCGGACAGTCTGTAAAACGCAGGAAAATACTCAAATCAGTTTCGATAGCCTTAGCCGCCGCCAGATAAATATTTCCTTCATATTTAACGCCAGGATTTTTGATAACACAATCAGCATTTTCAAAATCTTCAACACGATGTTCGCCAAGCCTGTAAGTCAGCCTCGAAACATCAATCGTTGAATCCGCCTGAATTCTGTCAATTGTCGGCTGCAACTGCTCCTGTGTTTTCATATCAGTCACAAGGACAAACGCGCCTTTTTTCAAAAAAAATTTAACAGCAGCTTCTCCGCCTCCATTCAGCCCCAGTCCCATAACAGTAACATGTTTATCTTTGATATCATCAATCGATTTAAAAGGACAAACCTGCGAATACGAATGAAATTCCATATCAATCTCCAAAAAAAAAGCCCCCTTAAACAAGGAGGCCATTGCCGGGAACCAGAATCGAACTGGCACGTCAATTGCTTGACACAGGATTTTAAGTCCTGGGCGTCTACCAATTCCGCCATCCCGGCAAGTGAAATTTATTATATTACAATGAAAAGATATTTTCAAGTACTTAATAATAATATATAATGCTATTATGATAAAAAATTACTTTATTATATTTTTGATTTCCATGGTTCCATTAATTGAACTTCGAGGAGCCATTCCAGTATCACAGGCAATGCAGTTACCAATTATTCCATCTTACATCATCTGCATTTTAGGAAATATGATTCCAGTTCCAATTATCTATCTGTTTGCAAGAAAATTTTTGGAATGGGGTCAGGACAAAAAAATTATCGGTGGAATCTGCCGTTTTTTTCTGGAAAAAGGTACAAAAGCTGGAGAGAAACTTCAGTCAAAAGCAGGTCGCGGAATATTTCTGGCACTTTTGCTTTTTGTAGGAATTCCGTTGCCGGGAACAGGAGCATGGACAGGAACGTTGGCAGCAAGTTTTTTGAATATGAAATTTAAACAGACTGTCATAGCCGTTATGCTTGGAGTTTTACTTGCCGGTCTTATCATGATGGCAGGTTCACTCGGACTGTTTTCAGCAATTTTTGCCGTATTTGGAAAATAATTTTTAATTTTGTTTGAGGCAGAAAAATGTATATTCTTGTTACAAAACAATTAATCACGATGTTTTTAATCATGCTTTGCGGATATGTTTTTGCAAAAGTGTTTAAAGTTCAGGAAGTTGAACGCAAGTTTTTGAGCAAACTTTTGCTTTATTTAATCAATCCCTGCATCATCATAAATGCGTTCAACAAAGAATTTAACAGTGATGAACTTAAAAAACTGCTTTTTGTAGTTCTGATTTCACTTTTCATCACACTTATCATGATTTTAATTGGAATTCTTACTTCCAAAAATATTATCGACAGACTGTGCATAGCGTTCACAAACTGCGGTTTTATGGGCATCCCTTTGATTCGCGGAGTTTTTGGGGAAGAAGGTGTTTTCTATTTAATGGGTTATCTTGTTATTTTCAACTTTATGGTTTGGACTTACGGATACTGCCAGATGAGCGGTTCATTCAATATCAAAAAAATAATCTTCAATCCAAATATTATCTGCATTTTTGTGGGAATCATTCTTTACTGTATGCCGTTTACGCTGCCACAATTTATCCAAAAACCACTTGTGATGATTGGAGATTTAAATACTGCTGTAAGCATGATTTTGATTGGTGTTCTGCTCGCCGAACTCAAAATTGCTGAAGTGAAAAAATACTGCTGGAGCATCGTAAAATTCTGTTTTATCAGACTTATTCTCTGCGGTCTTATCAACATTCTGATAATTTTTGTCGTAATGAAAGTTTTTGGCGGCAATTTCGGCAATGCAAGACTTTTGTGCTATGTCGTTCTGATTTGCTCTCTTTGTCCTGCAGCAACTTCCATTCCAGGTCTGGCGTGCGTTTTCAACAAAAATGCATCTTACGCGAGCCTTATCGTTTCCATTTCCAGTGTCGTTTGCATCGCAACCATGCCATCTTTGATTGCACTGGCGGAACTGATGTTTTAAGATTATTTTTTTTTGAGAAAGGCAAGTCATTTTTTCATTCATAACTATTTTTAAAAATTACTTTTTAAGAAAATCACTTGACTTATTTTTACTATACGGTTATATTATATTTATGAAGTTTTACGGCGAACTTTTGATTTTTGTACTGCTTTTTATCACAAATTTTCGAGTTTTTTTTGCTAAAAAACCGCGAAGAGACCCTCTGACTGTTGTTGCCCCGTTTACATTTCTGCTTTCAATTCTTCAGATTATTGCATGGGGAGTAGAATTGCTGACGGTTTTAGGATTTGTGATTGCATTTCTTGTACTTATTTCAAATTTTCATGCACTTTTCCGGTATTCTGAGCAGCTTTACATCGACCGTTACAGTCCACTTATGAAATTTTGGGCAGTTTTAACTACTTTTTTATCCACAGTTGCAATTGCTGCCACATTTTTAACGGCACCTGTGGAATTTTCTCCCAGTGAATTAAATGTTCAGAAAAATCTCACAAATTATAATGGAAGTTTCCGTGCTGGTTTTCAAAAAGCAAATCTTTTTTCATATACTAATGTAAACTTGTATACATTTTCTCCTGAAGAAAATAATAAGAATATTTTGAAAACAGACTCGCAGGACGAAGAAAAACCTGTTATTCTGTTTTTTCCTGATAAACGTGCTGACACTCAAAATTATATTCCTTATCTTCAGCTTTTGGCTCAAAAAGGTTTTACTGTGATGTCAGCTGATTTTTTCTGTGATGATGTCAAATGGATGCATTCTTTTGAGGATTTTAAGCTTTTACGCCAAACTGCATTAGTAATCCAAAGTCTGCAGGATAACCAGAAATTTATGGCTCAGAGGGAATTTTATTCCTATAATATTTTGCAGGAATGTCAAGCCATGCTTCAGTTTGTTGACCAGAATCTTTCTCCACAAACAAAAATTTTTCTTGTGAGTGATGTGATGGGAAATTCTGCTATAAGTGATTTTGCAAAAATGAACAGTTCCAGAGTTAATTCAGTATTTTTTCTGGATTCTGTAGAAGAATATAAGACTGCAGGATACGGTTGTGTGGAGCAGACATCACCGCTTACAGCTTATTTGCTTGGTCAAAAACGTGAAAAAACTTTTTACACGCCAAAAATTCTTGCAGAACGAACTTATCAGCATTTTTGTAAAAACAGTTTATAAATGAAAAACTTTTTTTACAGTTAATCAGGCAACTTTTAGCCTAATTTTTTTGGAGACGATATGAATTTATTTGATTTTAATAATTATCTAAACAGTTTTTTATGTAAAGAAAATTTTTTACCTGATCCTTCAAAAAACGGTATTCAGATTCAAAATGCAGAACCTTTATCTAAAGAAATAAAAACTGTAGCTTTTGCCGTTGATGCCTGCGAGGAATCAGCTTTGACTGCAGCTCAAAATCATGCTGATGTTCTTGTCTGTCATCATGGAATTTTTTGGGGAAACTGCTCTCCGATTGTTGATTCACATTACAAACGCATCTCAACTTTTATCAAAAATGATTTGGCTTTGATTGCGTATCATTTACCTTTGGATGCAAATAATCCTTATGGAAATAATTTTGGTCTGGCAAATAAAATCGGTCTCAAAAATACAGAACAGTTTGGTTTTTGGCACAATATGAAAATCGGAGTTCGCGGAGAATTTGAGTCCCCTTTATCTATAGAAGAAATATCTCATTTGGTTGGAAAACACACTCACACAGAACCAATTTTATTCCCATTTGGAAAAAAGCAGATTAAAACTGTGGGAATTTCTTCGGGTGGTTCAAGTGATTTAACGCAACAGGCTGCAGATGAAAAATTGGATCTTTTCATTTCCGGCGAATTTGCACACGAAGACTATCATTTGGCACAGGAACTTGGCATTAACGTAATTGCAGCAGGTCATTATGGTACTGAAATTATTGGAGTTTCACTGTTAAAAGAAAAAGTTGAAAAAGAACTGGCACTCAAAACTTTTTTTATTGATTTGCCGACAGGTTTATAATTCAATTTTTTGTTTTTCTGTGTTTTTTCCTTTAAACATAAATTATAAAGAGGTATATTTAAAATATGGACAAAAATCTTAAATCTAAATTATTGCCGTTGAGTTTAGCATTATTTGTTATCATTCTTGATCAAATCACAAAAACACTTGTTGTAAAAAATATTCCGCTTTACACAATTGGTGCAGAGTTTTTCGGTGATTTTTTGAGAATTATTCATGTTTCAAATACTGGAGTAGCTTTTAGCGTTGGGGCATCATGGTCTGATATAGTTCGTTTTGCCTCATTTGTAATAGTTCCTGTTATTGTCATCGTTCTCGTTTTTATCGTATATTTCAGAAATAATGAATGGACAGTTTTACAGCGATGGGCAATTATGGGAATTGTTGGCGGTGGAATTGGAAATTTGATAGACAGAGCTTTTAGAGATGAGGGTGTTGTTGATTTTATTGATGTAAAATTCTTTGGCATTTTTGGATTAGAAAGATGGCCAACTTTTAATGTTGCTGATTCTGCAATAATTGTTTTCGGTATTTTACTCGCAATTACATTTATCATTTCCATAAAAAAAGATAAATCAACAGAAAAATCTAAATAAAACAAATAAATTTTGAGGTGAACTATGAACATGGACAATTTAGACGAAGAAGAAAAAGCAAGACATAAACAGGAAAAGATTGAATACCGCAACAAAAAACGATTTTCTTCTATTTTTTTGTTTATTGCAACAGTTTTTGAAATAATAGAAACATTTCTTATCATTCTTTTGTTGATTATTGGTTCAGTTGCCATTACTACACGATTTGTTGATGTAAACAGTGCTTTGTTTTCAAACATTCTTGGCATAATTATCATTGTTTTTTCTCTTGGTGGACTTATAATCGGTTTCATCATTTACAAAAAAGCAATGGGTTGGGCTATAAATAAGTTTAATCTACAGGATAAACTTCTCGAAGATGTAACTTCACACTATATCAAAAAAAATGAAGAAGAGGAAAAACTTAGATGATTGGAATAATTGGCGCGATGGAAAGCGAAGTTAAAGCAATTTATGAAAAAATGACTTCAAAGCAGGAAATAAAACTCTGCGATTTAACTTTCTACAAAGGTTTTCTTTGGGAAAAAGAAGTTGTCGTTGTAAAATGCGGTGTGGGAAAAGTGAACGCAGCTCTTTGCACTCAAATTCTGATTTCAAATTTTCATCCAGACCAGATGATTAATACTGGAATTGCAGGAGCTACAGGAGAAGGGCTTAAAATTTATGATTTTGTGATTTCAACAGAATCTGTTTATCACGATTTTGACACAGTTGCATTTGGATACAAACTCGGTCAGGTACCGGGACTTCCTGAAACATTAAAAGCTGATGAAAAATTAATCTGCACTTTTGAAAATGCTTTTTATAAAACAGATTTTTCTGCATCGCATAAAATTAAAAAAGGAACAATTGCCAGTGGAGATCAGTTTATTTCTGATTCCGAAAAAAAATCTTTCATTGTTCAGAATTTTCATCCTGAATGTGTAGAAATGGAAGGTGCTGCAATTGCACAAACTTGTTATAAAAATCAAGTGCCTTTTGTAATTGTCAGATGTATGTCTGATTGCGCCGATGACAATGTTCAGTCAGTCTATGATGAAGAAAAAGCAGCAGATTTTAGCAGCAGATTTCTTTTGGAAGCAGTCAGTAAAATGTAAAATTTAGCTTTCTGTCTGATTCTGATGTTTTTTAGATTTGTAAAAAAAACATTCGGCCAGTAATCTAGATTGTAGATTGATTGATAGAGATTTTTTGAAAAAAAAAGAGGTATTTTATGGAAAAAAAATATAATGTTGACAGTTTTAATCTTGATCATA
This sequence comes from uncultured Treponema sp., assembly GCA_945915085.1. Classification (GTDB taxonomy): domain Bacteria; phylum Spirochaetota; class Spirochaetia; order Treponematales; family Treponemataceae; genus Treponema_D. The sequence goes on from CAMEET010000016.1 coordinate 19,547, forward strand.
CAAAAGTAAAAGCTCCTTTTGTGCGACTTGCAGGAACAAAAAAAGGAACAAAAGGTGATATTGTTACAAAATTTGACATTCGCTTTTGTCAGCCAAACAAGGAATTTATGTCTACAGGAGCAATTCATACTCTTGAACATCTGATGGCAGAATATATTCGTGACGAAATGGATGGCGTAATTGATTTAAGTCCTATGGGATGCCGAACTGGTTTTTATTTCACAGTGTTTGGAGAACACAACGAAGAAGAAATTTCAAAAGTATTTTTAAGTGTTTTGGAAAAAGTTTCTGTCTGGGATAAACCTGTTCCTGCTACAACAGAAGCAGAATGTGGAAATTATCGTGACCACGATCTGGAAGGAGCAAAAAAATATGCAAAACAGTGGTGCGATGGAATTAAACAAAAAGGTTGGAGTGCATTTTAATCATCATTAAATTAACAATATAAAAGGAATGATATGAACCTTCTTACAAAACTTAAAGAAACAGCCATTTCTGTTTTTCCCGTTATGTTAATAGTTTTGATTCTGGGACTTTTTATTGTTCCAATCGATAAAACATTGTTATGCGGATTTATTGTGAGTGGAATTCTGCTTACTTTGGGATTGACAATTTTTCTTTTAGGTGTAGATTTGGGAATTCAGCCCATGGGAGAAAGAACTGGTGCCGCTTTGACAAACAAAAAAAATCTCTTTCTTCTATTATCTTGTGCTTTTGTAATTGGATTTATTGTCACTGCAGCAGAACCTGATATTCAGGTTTTTGCTTCGCAGGTGAAAAATCATTTTCCGAGCATTTCAAAACCTGTTTTTACAATTGCTATTGCAACTGGAGTAGGATTATTTATCACAATCGGACTGTTAAAAACTGTTTTGAATTGGTCACTTAAATGGACACTGTTCATTTTCTATGTTATTTTATTTACGATTTTAACTTTTGTTTCAGACAGTTTTGTTGGCATTGGTTTTGATTCTGGCGGCGCAACAACAGGACCAATGACAGTTCCTTTTATCATGGCACTTGGACTTGGTGTTTCTTCCGTTCGTGCCACAAACGACAACAAAAACTCTTTTGGATTAACTGGAATAGCCTCTTTAGGACCTGTGATTGCTGCTCTGATTTATTCTTTTTTTGTGAATCAAAATATAAATGTAGCAGAGAATTCTACTGCACATGCAATTACAGTTGCACAAACAGGATTTTTAGCCAAAATTTTTCTTCCTTTTGCACAATGCTTTTTACATGTTTTACAGGAAGCGTTAATTTCCATTTTACCGTTGTTCGTTTTGTTTATCGTTTTTCAAATCTTCCTTTTAAAAATGACAAAACGACAGGTTATCAGAATGACGATAGGTTTTTTCTATAGTTTTACAGGACTTTTATTATTTCTAGTTGGTGTGAACGGTGGATTCATGCAGACCGGAGAAGTTCTTGGCAAAACTTTGGGAGAAATGGTTGCACAAAACGGTGGAATCTGGTATCTCATTTTGATTGTAACAGGACTTTTACTTGGTGCCATTATTGTTTGTGCTGAACCAGCAGTATGGGTTTTGAGCGAACAAGTTGAAGCTGTAAGCGGAGGTACAATCAAACGAAAAGTGCTGCTTGTTTTTCTGTCTGTTGGAACTGCCATTGCCATAGGTCTTTCTTTATGGCGTTCAATTGCAGGAGTAAATCTGCGTTTCATTTTAATTCCAGGATACATCATTGCTTTTATACTGATGATTTTTTCTCCAGATTTATTCACAGGAATTGCGTTCGATTCAGGCGGAGTTGCTTCAGGACCATTAACATCAACATTTGTACTTTCTTTTACAATAGGAGCTGCAAACGGATGTGGAAAAACCAATGATTCATTTGGTGTGATTTCGCTAGTAGCACTCATGCCGTTGATTGCCATTCAGATTATGGGAATTATCTTTAAACTAAAAACAAAAAAGAGAGGGTAACTTTATGTATAAATTGATTATAAGTATTGTGCCTCATAATTGCGGAGAAATAATTACAGGTGCAGCAGTTGAAGCAGGTGCAACAGGCGGAACAATTTTGATGGGGCGCGGAACAGCACAAAACAATATTTTACAGTTACTCGGATTAGGTGAAACTTCGAAAGATATTGCATACATTCTGACGAAAACAGAACAGACTTTGCAAATCATTGAAAAAATAAAGGAAGTTACTGGTTCTAGAAAAAATCATTTTGGAATTCTTTTTACAGTAAATGTTAATGCTTTTATAAAAAGTGGTGAAGCAAAATTCAAGAAAAATGGAGGTGATTTTATGGAAAACAACAATGAATCTTACGAAATGATAAATGTTATAGTAAATAAAGGTTATGCCGAAGACGCAATGGATGCCGCAAGAAAAGCAGGTGCTGGCGGCGGTACAATCATAAATGCACGTGGAACTGCAAAACCAGGCGATGCAACATTTTTTGGTGTTGACATCATTCCTGAAAAGGAAATGTTATTTATTTTGACCGAAAAAAACAAAAAAGACGATATCATAAAAGCAATTTCTTCGTTGGAGTGTTTTAAGAAAACAGGAAGCGGAATAATCTTTTGCAATCAGGCAGAAAATTTTACTTTTCTTGGAAAATAAATTTCTTTCTAAAAACACTTGAATAATTATTCAAATGATATTATATTCTACTCAGATAATATTGATTGCAATCAGATAGTTGGAGGCTGCATGAAAAAATCTGAAAATCTGGACATTTGCTGTGAAATTCACAGAGAAACTGTTCATGAAATTGGAAAAATATTTCCTCAGGAACAAACTATGTTCTCTCTTTCTGATTTTTTTAAGCTTTTTGGGGACAACACTAGAATCAAGATTCTTTATTCACTTTTGAAAAATGAATTATGTGTATGCGACATTGCAGCGTTATTAAAAATGACTGTCTCTGCTATTTCCCATCAATTAAAATTGTTGAGGGAAGCAAATCTTGTAAAAACAAGGCGCGATGGCAAAGCAATTTTTTATTCGTTGGCTGATGAACATGTTTCAAAGATTATTGAATTTGGAATGGAACACATATTCGAAAAAGTTGTAGCGGAATAATCGGGTTCAAAACCTGTGAGCGCTGGGAGGGGCGCCGAAGGCGGTCACCGCAACGACGGGAGGAAACGTAGTGAACGACCAGAGTGAGGAGACTGGAGCGACAGCGGAACCCCGTACATAGCGTCCTCGAAGAGGCACAGCCAGATAAATCTAAAGAGGTTTTTATGAAAGAAAAAGATAACGAACATAATGAAAAATGCAGCTGTCATGAACATTCATATGGCGGTCATTCTCACAGAGGTCATTCGCACGAACATAGTCACGAACATGGACACGAGGGCAAGGAGCTTTCAACAAAAGGTTTGATTTTGGCGGCGTGTCTGTATGTCTGTGGAATTATTGTGGAACATCTGCCGGTGGAATCTTGGTTTGGTTTTTCGCAGTCTGTTCACGAGGCGGCTGTTTTGGTTCTGCAGTTTTTTGCATACATAATTGCTGGAAAAAAAGTAATTTTGAATGCTGTAAGCAACATTATTCACGGCGAGTTTATGGACGAAGCGTTTTTAATGACGATTTCTTCTATTGGTGCGATTATTTTGGGAAAAGTCGAAGAGGCTACGGCTATTATGGTGCTGTATCAGGTGGGCGAAAAGTTTGAAGATTTTGCGGTGGATAAAAGTCGTCATTCTATCGAAGAAATTGCAAAATTGCGGCCTGACCATGCAACTTTGAAGTTGGAAAACGGTACTAAAAATGTGGCTGCAGATGAAGTTTCTACGGATTCTATCATTATTGTAAAACCTGGTGAACGTATTCCTATTGATGGTATTATTTCGGATGGCGAAAGTTTTCTGGATACTTCGGCATTGACTGGGGAAAGCATTCCAAAAAGGGTTTGTGCTGGTGACGAAGTTCTTTCTGGTTCTATTAACATTCAGGGAGTCTTGGAAATTCGCACTACAAAACAAGCAGGAGATTCTGCTTTGTCTAGAATTCTTGAACTGGTAGAAAATGCTTCGGAAAATAAAACAAAATCTGAGCAGTTTGTTTCGCGTTTTGCAAAAGTTTACACTCCGATTGTTGTGTTTGCCGCACTTGCTGTGGCTGTAATTCCAGGTCTGGTGACTGGTTTTGCAAGTGGAAACTGGGCTTATGAGTCAAACTGGAGCATCTGGATTTACAGAGCATTGATGTTCCTTGTTGTCAGCTGCCCTTGTGCGCTTGTTATTTCTATTCCTCTTTCTTTCTGCGGTGGAATTACTTCCTGTGCGCGTCGTGGAATTCTGGTAAAAGGAAGCACTTATCTAGAAGCTCTTGCGAATACAAAAACTGCTGTTTTCGATAAAACTGGAACTTTGACTAAAGGAAATTTTGTTGTAACTCATATTCATGCAACGAATTCTGAAATCACGGAAGATGAGCTTCTTGCGCTTGCAACTCATACTGAAATGTTTTCAACTCATCCAATTTCTACTTCTCTCAAAGCTGCTCATCACGACAAATGTTGTGATACGGTTGTTCTTGAAGATGTTAACGAAATTACGAGCAAGGGAATCAAGGCTATTGTAAACGGCAAAGAAGTTTTGGCTGGAAACACAAAACTCATGAATGATTTTGCCATTGAATATAATGAATGTGCTGAACATCAGGATGGAACTGTGATTCATGTAGCTTGCAACGGAATTTATTCTGGTCATATTGTAATCAGTGATGAAATAAAAGATGACAGCGAACTTACTGTAAAAGGTCTTAAGTCTGCTGGCGTCGAGAATATTGTAATGCTCACTGGTGATAATGAAAAAGCTGCTTACACTGTTGCATCAAAACTTGGACTTCACAAGGCTTATGGTCAGCTTTTAAGTGCTGATAAGCTTGCAAAAGTTGAAGAACTTCTCGGTGATCTTTCAAAAAATGGAAAAAAACGAGGTTCGCTGATTTTTGTTGGTGACGGTATTAATGACGCACCTGTTCTGGCACGCGCTGATGCTGGAATTGCAATGGGAGCAATGGGCTCTGATGCTGCCGTAGAAGCCAGTGATGTTATTATAATGGAAGATAAACCTTCCAAAATTGTGGAAGCAATTAAAATCAGCCGCAAAACGTTGAAAATCGTGTATGAAAACATTATCGGTTCGCTTGGAATAAAAGGTGCAATTCTGATTTGTTCTGCGTTTGGAATAACAAACATGTGGCTTGCAGTTTTTGGTGATGTCGGAGTTACAATTCTGGCTGTTTTGAATGCACTTCGACTTTTAAAAAAATCTAAAAAGTGTTAAAACATATTTATGAAACTTTCTGATATTGTTATTGTACTTGATCATCCAGATGAATCGCGGAATATTGGTGCGGCGTGCCGTGCCATGGCAAACAATGATATTTGTGATTTGCGCATTGTAGGAAAAAAAGATGATTATGATATTGAGCATATTCATGTGCTTGCAATTCATGCCAGTGGAATTTTTGACAATGCACATTTTTATGATTCCATTCGTGATGCGACAAAAGACTGTGCAATTTGTGCAGGAACTACGCGAAGACGCGGCAAAAAAAGGGGAAAACTGCTTTTACCTGAAGAATTTGCAGATTTTGCTGATTTACAGACTTCAAATGGTGCAAAAGTAGCCGTTGTTTTTGGTAATGAACGCACTGGATTAACTGATTCTCAACTTGATGATTGTAATGTCGGCGTAACTATTCCTTCTTCCTCTGATTTTGGTTCGTTAAATCTCAGTCACGCTGTGCAGATAATGAGTTATCACCTTTTTAGAAAATCACTTTCTGCCAAGAATGTTGTTCAAGCCGGTTACACTCCCCTTTCGCTTGAACGTATTGACAAAACTGTGCAGAACATTACCGATGATATGCAGAAAATTGGATTTTTTAAAATGCCAGGTCGCGAAGATATGGAAAATTTCTGGCGGAGCATTTTATCACGGGCAAGTCTTTCTGAAGGCGAAGCAAAGTATCTGGAAAAAACTTTCTCAAAAATTGCTGGTTTATCCAAAAAAAATCTGATAGAATAAAATTATGAAAATTTCTCATCTCCTTTTTGATTTAGACAATACGTTGTATCCTTCAAGTTCGCAGATGGACGCTGGAATTACACGCCGCATGCTTGAATGTGTTGCAGAATATTTTAAATGCGATTTTGAAACTGCCGTGGAGTTGCGCAAAAAAAATATCATTCATTTTTCTACAACACTCGAATGGCTGCGTGCAGAAGGTTTTACTGATATTGAAGCTTTTTTTGCTCACGTTCATCCGAAAAACGAAGCTGACGAACTGCAGCCTCAACTTGGGTTCCGCGAATTTCTGCTTTCCCTTGATTATCCCAAATCCATTCTGACGAATGCGCCCATGGAACATGCTCAACGGGTTTTACAAAAATTAGGCATTTCTGACCTTTTCGATAACATTACTGATATTCGTGACGCAAAACTTCTTGGAAAGCCTTATCCTCACTCTTATTCTGCAGCTTTAAAAAAATCGGGGACAAACCTTGAAGATACGCTTTTTTTTGATGATATGCAAAAATATACTGACGGCTGGACTGCAATGGGCGGAACTGCGATTTTGATTGGTGACAAAAACGGTCGTCCTCTTTCTGATGACGCAGAATCTCTTTTACAAGCTCGGAAAATGAATTCTGGCAGATCTGGAAAAACAATCAGACTTAGTTCAATTTATGATTTTCCTGCAATTATTGATACATTGAAAGACTAAAGTTAGGAGCGTTAATTATGAAAATTCTTTGCATCTGTTTAAGTTCGACTATCCAGCGAACAATTCATTTTGAAAATCTGATGCTTTCAAAAGTAAATCGTTCAAGAAATTATCGTCAGGACGCTTCTGGAAAAGCAGTGAATTCCGCACGAGTTTTGAATCAACTGGAAAAGAATTGTACAATAACTTTATGTCCGTTGGGTGAAAAAAATCTGGAACTTTTCACAACGCTAGCGCAAAAAGACGGTTTATCTCTAAAAACTCTTTCCATTCCAGGTTTTACACGCGAATGTTGGACTTTGCTCGATGATTCAGCAAACACGACCACAGAACTTGTTGTAAGTGAACCAGTATTATCATTGAAAAATAATAATTTTACTCAAAAAGAACTTGAACTACTTCAAAATATAAATGAAAAGTTTTTAGAACTTGTAAAACAAACTATTTGCGATGTGGATGCCGTTTTGCTCGCTGGAAGCAGACCAGATTTTTGGGATAAAAATTTATACGCCGACATTTCTTCGATTGCAAAACAAATGGACAAATTCTTTTTGGCTGATTTCATTGGTGATGATTTGAAAAATGTCATCGAAAAAGCAGTTCCTTCTGTCATTAAGATTAATGATGAAGAATTCCTGCAGACTTTTTCAAAATCAACTTCTTTATCGCAGAATCAGATTACCGATTTGGAATTCAAAGAATTGATTTGTCAGAAAAGTGCAGAATTAAAAAATATGATAATTGTGACACGCGGAACAAAATCTACGTATGCAGCAAACAAAGGGATTTTTTTTGAATGTCCAACTGAAAAAGTTTATCCTGTAAATACAACAGCATGTGGTGACAGTTTTAACGCAGGATTTCTATATGAATATTTAAAAACAAATGACTTTGAATCTTCCCTCAAAAAAGGAACTTGGTGCGCAGCCCGCAATGCTGAAAGAGATTGTCCAGGTACAATTTATTAACAAATCAATAATAAAAAAAGGATTTACAACTTTAATTATTGTAAATCCTAAAAACTGGGCCATCTTAGATTTGAACTAAGGACCAAAGGATTATGAGTCCTCTGCTCTAACCGCTGAGCTAATGGCCCGAATTGAAATAAATTATATCATAAAACTTGTGGTTTAGTCAATAATTCAATTCATAATCTGTCAACAATCAATATCCAAATTAACTGTTATTCTACTGTTACTGATTTTGCAAGATTCCTTGGTTTATCAGGGTCGTAACCGCGCTGAATTGCACAATAATATGCAAAAAGCTGTGTCGGAATAACGGTGAGCAAGCTTGCCAAAGTTGAAGAACATTCTGGAATCTGAAAAATCTCGTCTGCTTTTCCATCAAATGCACCAGTTTTATCCTGAGTGATTACAAGGACAGTTGCGCCACGGCTTTTTACTTCAACCATGTTGGAACCAATTTTTTCATAAAGGTCAGGTTCACTTGCAATAGCAACGACAAGTGTTTTATCATCTATCAACGCGATTGGACCGTGTTTCAATTCTCCTGCTGCAAACGCTTCTGAATGCATGTAAGAAACTTCCTTTAACTTCAAAGCTGATTCCAATGAAGTTGCACTGTCAAACTGACGTCCAATATAAAAAATCTTATCTTTATTAAATTGTCGGCTTGCAAATTTCTGAATTGTTTCCTTGCCATCCAAAATTGTCTGGATTTTTTCTGGAATTGATTCCAACTCTGTTAAAAGTTTTACAGAATCTTCTTCCGAAAGTGTACCGCGTAGTTTTCCAGCTTTAATTGCCAAAAGGAACATGCACAAAACTTGTGTTGTATACGCCTTTGTTGAGGCAACTGCAATTTCAGGACCGGCCAATGTATAAATTACATCATCAGCTTCACGGCTTACTGTTGAACCAACGCAGTTTGTGATGGCAACAACTTTCAGACCGTTCTGTTTTGCAAGACGCAAAGCACTAAGCGTATCAGCAGTTTCTCCAGATTGTGAAACAACAATGAATATATCATCTTTATCTAAAATAGGATTTCTGTAGCGGAATTCTGATGCAACATCAACATCAACTTTCATGCGTGCAATTTTTTCAAAAGCATATTTTGCAACTACTCCGGCATGGTATGCAGTTCCACACGCTGTAATCACAACGCGGCGAGCTTTTTTCCATGCTTCATCCATTTTATTTTCTTCGAAATAAACATCAGTTGGGTTTCCGTTACCATCTTTTATGATTCTTGGACGCATTGTATCTGTCAAACCTTTTGGCTGTTCATGAATTTCTTTAATCATAAAATGTTCATAACCGCCTTTTTCCGCAGCATCCATATCCCATTCAACATGGCTTGGTTCCTTGATGATTTTTTCGCCTTCAAAATTAAACAAATCAACATGATCTGTATAAAGAACGGCGAGCTCTTTTTCTCCAAGATAATAAACATCACGAGTATGTTCCAAAAGAGCCGGCACATCTGATGCAATAAAGTTTTCGCCTTTTCCAAGTCCAATTACAAGAGGACTTTCTTTTCGGCAGCAAATCACTCTGTCCGGATAATCTTTACAGACAACTCCAAGTGCATAAGAACCTTCAACCACATGAAGAACTTCCAGCACTGCTTTAAAAATATCTTTATGCTGTTTGTAAGCTTTATCAATCAGATGAACAACAACTTCTGTATCAGTTTGCGATTTGAAAACAACACCCTGTGCCTGCAGTTTTGCTTTAAGTTCCGCATAATTTTCTATAATTCCATTGTGAACAATTGAAATTGAACCGTCCATGCTTGCATGTGGGTGACTGTTTGTATCACTTGGCTCACCGTGCGTGGCCCATCTTGTATGCCCGATTCCAACAGTTCCTTTTATAACTTCGTCTGCAATTTTTTCTTCCAAAAACTTCAAAGCACCTTTACATTTTCTCACAATAATATCTTCGCCTTCAATTATTGCAATTCCAGCACTGTCGTATCCACGATACTCAAGTTTTTTAAGAGCATTTATCAAAATCTGTGATGCATTTTTACATCCGACATAACCTACAATACCACACATATATCCCCCATCATCTTAGAAAAAAAATATGACTTCAAATATTCATTAATTATAACTAAATTATTATAACAAGTTTTTGCCATTTTCTCAATCAAAATGATATTAAATTACTTTGATTAAAATACATTTTGATTATCACTTTTTTATATTTTTTATAAAAAATTCCATTCTTGAAAGAATTTCATCTATTTTATTTCCATAATTTGGATCCGTTGCCCATGTTCCTGTCAGACCAAAAATATCTGTTACGAATTTTGTTTTGTGAACCCAATGATAACGTGGATCAATCAGCTGATTATTTAACTGAACGTCCTGTGTTGTTGCGTAAGCCTGAAGATGCTGAATGTGAGCCCGTACACCAAGTTGTTCAGTTTCAAATTTTTCACCTGGATGATCTGCGTCCATCGCTCCTAGTCCACAATAATTATGAAAATCAGGTTGAACCAGTCCTCCAAATCTCAAAAAACCTGTTTCTAGACACATCTGTGCAAAAGCAACGTCGGAATTAATGTTTTCCATTGCAGCTTCTTGAATATAAAAACCTGCAAATTCCAAAATAAAATCTTTTTCTATCTGCTGATTATTCATCAGAAAAAAATCTGCAAGTTCCACAGCGGAAAACTGCCCCGCACCTAAAATTTCTCGTGAAAGTTTTATTTCTTTTTCAGGGGGCGTTGGAACAGTTTTACAGGAAAAAAAACAGTTCAAAATCATCAGAAAGAATACACTTGAAATCCATTTTCCAAAATAATTTTTTATCTTTTTGCTATTCATATTCATCCTTTTTTTTAATCGTGGTTATATTTTTTTTCATTATCGGATAGAAAAAAACACTTCTAAAAAAAAATTTAATCTTTTTTTGCAATTTTTTTTATTTTTATGTCTATTTTTGATATAGTTAATCCAAATTTATATATATGAAAAAAATAAATTTAAATAAACCTGATATTCGGGAAAAATCATTAAAATTTGGAATGTCATATCCTTTTGATGAAGAACTGGTTATGCTTATTCTTGGCTCGGGTTCAAAACAAGTTCCAATTGAAATAATGTCTGAAAAAATCATTGACGTGCTTGACTGTTCTGATGCAAATGAAATTGTTAAAAATCTCATGCAGATTAAGGGCGTTGGAGAAAGTAAAGCTCTGGCTGTAGCTGCAGCTCTGGAACTTGGTCGCAGACGAAGCAGGCATTTAAGAGCTCCAATTAAAACACCGCAAGACATACTTTCTTTTGTGCGGAATTATTCTGTCAGTCAAAAAGAACACTTTCTTGTGGTGACATTGAACGGAGGGCATGAAATTATTCAGATTCATTGTGTTTCTGTTGGTACACTGAATAAAACTTTAATTCATCCCCGTGAAGTTTTTGAACTGGCAATAAAAGAAAATGCTGCTGCAATTATTTTATGTCACAATCATCCTTCTGGAAACTGTAATCCTTCATCGGAAGACATCGAAACTACAAGAACTCTACTGGAAGCTTCGTTCATCATGGGCATAAAGATTCTGGACCACATAATAATTGACTGTGAAAACTATTTTAGTTTTGTAGAACACAATCTTCTGTTTCTTGATGAATAAAAAATCGTTTCTCTTCATTTTTTTTACTTAAGAAAACAAAACATGCGGAAACACTCAAAAAATTTATTTTCAGTGTTTCCTGAATATTTTTATCAGCCGTATTGTTTTTGGATTTCTGCAATCTGGTCACGATAAATTGCTGCCTGCTCATATTCCATGCGTTCAGCACAGGCTGTCATTTCTTCAGTCAGCCGTTTAACCAGTTTTTTGCGGTCAGAAGCTTTGAAAAGGTTCAGACCTTTTTTAAGAACTTCCAGATCCATATTTGCAGAATCTAAAGCTTCTTCTTTTTGATGTTCCAGAATATCTTCAATTGCTTTTTTTACAGTGACCGGTGTAATTCCATGTTCTTCATTGTAAGCCTGCTGAATTTCACGACGATGTTTTGTTTCCTCAATTGCAACTTCCATTGCCGGAGAAACATGATCAGCATACATTACAACCATTCCATCCGCATTTCGAGCTGCACGTCCAATTATCTGAATCAAACTGGTTGCACTTCGCAAAAATCCAATTTTGTCGGCATCCAAAAGAGCAATAAAACTGACTTCCGGCAAATCAATTCCTTCTCTCAAAAGATTGATTCCAATCAAAACATCTATTTCACCAGTTCGAAGTGATTTTAAAATTTCAACTCGCTCAAAAGTATCAATTTCAGAATGAATATATTTTACTTTTAAATCAAGTTCTGTCAGATAATCTGTCAAATCTTCAGCCATTTTTTTTGTCAAAGTCAAAATCAAACTGCGCTCGTGACGTTCAATTCTGAGTTTTACTTCTTTATAAATATCTTCCATCTGACCTTCACTTGGACGCACCTCAATAATTGGATCCAAAAGTCCAGTAGGTCTGATGAGCTGTTCCACTACCTGAGTACTTTGTTTAATTTCTTCGGGACGTGGAGTAGCCGTAACATAAATAATCTGATTCATTTTTGCATCGAATTCTGCTTTTTTTAACGGACGGTTGTCAAATGCAGATGGCAGACGGAATCCAAAATCAATCAAATTCTGTTTGCGGCTGCGGTCGCCTTCATACATCGCACCAATCTGCGGAACTGTAACATGCGCTTCATCTATCAGACACAGAAAATCATCAGGAAAATAATGCAGAAGTGTTGCAGGAGGTTCGCCGGGTTTCCGTCCAGAAATCGGCCCAGAATAATTTTCAATTCCAGGGCAAGTTCCCATTTCCTTGAGCATTTCGATATCATAAGTAGTGCGAGTTTTCAGCCGTTCGGCTTCGAGCATTTTTCCTTGCGAACGGAGTTCTTCAACACGCTCTTCCATTTCTTTTTGAATTCTATCAGTTGCACCAACCAACTGTTCTTTCGGTACGACAAAGTGTTTTGCCGGATAAAAAACAGTTTCATCAAGTTCGCCAGTTACATTACGATTCAAAACATTAAATCTTTTTATTCTGACTATCTCTTCCCAATCAAGTTCAATACGGTATGCTTCGTCAGTTTCCATGTAAGGAGGATAAACTTCTATTACATCACCTTTTATTCTAAAATTTCCTCTGTCCAAAACATCATCGTTTCTTTGATATTGAAGTGAAATCAGTGATTGTGCAAATTTTTTTATATCAAGAGTTTGACCAATCTCAACATGAATGCGCATTTCTTTATACAAATCTGGCATTCCAAGACCATAAATACAGCTGACAGTTGCTACAACAATTACATCACGTCTTTCCATCAAACTATATGTTGCTTTTAAACGAAGCTGGTCAATCTCTTTATTTATATCACAGTCTTTTTCTATATATAAATCTCGTGCCGCAACATAAGCTTCCGGTTGATAATAATCGTAATAAGAAACAAAATATTCAACGGCATTGTTCGGAAAAAAAGATTTAAACTCTTTGTAAAGCTGCGCTGAAAGAGTTTTATTGTGACTGATTATCAATGTGGGACGCTGCACTTTTTCAATGATTTTTGCCATTGTGAAGGTTTTTCCAGAACCAGTTACACCTTTTAGTGTTTGAAATTTATCACCACGCAAAAAACCTTCGCTCAGTTTTTCAATAGCCTGCCCCTGGTCACCACTTGGTTCAAAAGGCGATACCACTTCAAATTTTCTCATAAACAAAAATCTCCAATTTTTTTCTGAAAATGACAGTTTTTAATAAATCAAAAAAATAATAAAAAAGACAAAAACAACGAAAAATCATATTAAAATGCAACTTTCAAATTTTATTCAGCCAGAACAACTTCCATCTGAACATTCTTTTTGTTACGACGCACAGTCACCATGACAGAATCTCCAGGACGTTTACTTTCCAAAGCAGAATAATAATCAGCAAGCGAAGTGACATCAATATTATCAATTTTGATGATGACATCCCCACCGATGTAAATAATATCTCTGCGCGAACCGTAATAAGCAGCTTCCGTACCACCACATAAACCAGCTTTTTGAGCATTTCCATTTTCAGTGACTTCAGAAATCATTACACCTTGAGAAATGTCATAACCAGCATACTGTGCAATTCTTTTATTCAATTGAATAATGTTCGCCTGAATCACTCCGCGCTTAACTTCACCATATTCAAGCAAATCTGCAACTACACGAACAGCCGTTTCCGAAGGAACTGCAAAACCAACACCAGCCGAACTGCCCGAACTGCTTTTTATCATCGTGTTGATTCCAATCATTCTACCAGCTGTGTCAAGCAAAGGTCCGCCTGAGTTTCCAGGATTTATTGCAGCATCAGTCTGAACCATATTGCGGATAATTCGTTGATTTGAATTCTGGATAGGACGTCCAAGCCCCGAAACGATTCCTGTTGTCATTGTTCTTTCCAAACCAAAAGGATTTCCAATTGCAATAACTCTCTGACCAACCTTCAAATCTTCAGATTTTCCAAAAGGAATAGTTTTGAGTTCAATATTCCTTGGCGGTTCAAATTTAATAACCGCAAGATCACTGTCCAAATCAGTACCTACAACCTGCGCTTTATATTGCGAACCATCATGCAAAGAAACATAAATTTCAGAAGCACCCTGAATAACATGAACATTTGTTAAAATGTATCCGCGTTTATCAATAATAGAACCGCTTCCACTGCCGCCGTCCTGAACATAAGGCTCCAAAAACCAGTTGTAATTCATCACTTTTGTAGTGATATTCACAACAGCTTCGTTACACATTTCATAAACATAAATATTCTGGGCTTCTTCCTGTGAATATATGGAAAAATCAAAATCACCGTTAGCAGAAATTTTTTGTTGAGAAGAATCATTTGTTTCTAAAATGTTTTCCAGACGCGATTTATTTTCTGTCGCTCCGAGTTGAGCAGAATTCTCACCTGCATTACTATCAGAAGAACTGCTTTTTTCAGTTTTGGAGCCAGATTTTCTGCTGCAAGCCAAAAACAGCATTGAAGTCAAAAAAACAGTCAGAACAAATATTATAATAGAAAGTTTTACAACTTGTACACGCGAATAAAGTTTCATAAAGATAATT
>CAMEET010000017.1 GCA_945915085.1 uncultured Treponema sp.
CTTGCCATTGCAAAAGCTGTTTCTGAATATTTATTGGATACGGTCAAATGTAAGACTTTTTTTGCAACTCATTACCATGAATTATCAAGACTTGAACATCCTTCTTTGAAATTTTTATGCATGGATGTTCTTGAGCAGGATGGTCGTGTTGTATTTTTAAGGAAAATAAAAGAAGGAGTTACAGAAAATTCATATGGAATTCATGTTGCAAAACTTGCAGGAATTCCTCAGACTGTAATTGACAGAGCTAATAAAATCCTTATCGATATTCAATCTTCTTACGGCGATAAAAATATTTTTGAAGAAAAAACAGTCGTTGAAAAAGAAAAAGAGGAAGTGGAATTTCATTCTCCTGGACTATTCAGTGATGAAGAAATTATCATTTCAGAAATTTTGTCTGTGGATTTAAATAATATGACACCGATGAATGCTTTGCAAACAATTTCACGCTGGAAAAAAACTCTTTCAGGTCAGTAAAAAAAATTAAAAAAAATCATTTTTTTTCTCATTTTGACTTCCTGTTTTTGATAGGTTTGATACATATTATATATGTGAAGAAAATTTTTTTTGAAATAAAACAGGCAGGCATTTTCTTGATGCGAAGTTTTTTTTCAATCTTGAATAATGGAGTTACCTGTATTGTCTGCGGTGAAAATTCATTTGTTTATCCGATTTGCAAAAAATGTCTTTCAAAACATTTTTCACTTGAAGAAGTTTTAAACGAAAGAAGATGTAAGGTTTGCGGTAAGGTATTGATATCGACAGATGATACTTGCTCAAGGTGCAGGGATGAAAAAATTCTGGTTCATACAGATAATGTACTGCCTCTTTTTTCTTATCGTCTATGGAATAAAGAATTGCTTTATAAATGGAAGATAATGGGTGAAAGATCTGTTTCCTCGTTGTTTGCTTATTTTGTGTATAAAGCACTTGATAAACTGAAAGATGATATTATTGTGCCGGTTCCTCCTAGGAAGGGGAAAATTCAAAAGAATGGTTGGGACCAGGTTGATGAAATCTGCTCGTTTTTGAAAAACAGATATGGAATAAAAGTGCTTAAGCTTTTAAAAAGAAACACTACGGAACAACAAAAAAAACTTCATAAAAAAGAAAGACTTGAAACGATAAGTTGTGCTTATCAGATTGAACTGGAAAAGGTTATTAAACAGGAATTAAAATGCGTGAATAATGTTTTACCAAAAAAAGTTTGTCTTATTGATGATGTTTGTACTACGGGAGCCACAATTGAAAGTTGTGCCAAGATTTTAAAAAATATTGGGATTGAAACTGTAGATGTTATAACTCTGTTTATTGTGGATTAAATTTTTCGGAAAAACAAAAAAGAGATTGATGTAAAAGGAGGTGTGAATTGTTTTAATTACTAAATAAAAAATCATTGCAAAATTTCGATTTTTGGGTTAATATTATTGTATAAGTTTATAGAATCTGTTTATTCTCAGATTCAAATGATATGTGATTTAGGGAGACTATATGGCTGCTGAAGTTCAATTTCAACTTGTAACTTTCCGTTTGGGAGAAGAATTGTATGGAGTTAATATCATGGATGTCAAAGAGATTGTCAGGCTTCAAAATGTCCGAGTTATTCCTAATGCTCCTTACTATGTGGAAGGAATTATTAAGCTGCGAAGTGAAATTATTCCTATTATTGATTTGCATAAACGTTTTAATATTCAGTCTACGGCAAAGCCAGAAGATATAGAAATGGAAGGTGGTTTTATCATCCTTGATATTGAAGGCAGCAAAATCGGAATTATTATTGATAAAGTTGAACGTGTTGTTACCATAAAAGAAGAAGATGTAAAAGAACCTCCTCAGATGCTTAGCGGTATTGGAAATGAATATATCGAAGGTGTAGTTCGCGAAGATCATGGTTACTTAATCATGTTGAATACTAGAAAATTGTTTAATGCATCAGAATTACAAAAAATAATTGATATACAGTAATGATACAGACTTACAGTACAACTATTCGTAGAAAAGAAATGGATGCCGTTTTAACTTGCATGGTTGATGAAAAAATCGGTCCGGGTGAGTTGAATGCAAAATTGATTACTCAAATAAAAGAATTTATAAAATGCGATGGTGCGGTGGCTTTACGAAGTCCGGCAATTGCTTTGAAGTATGCTTTAAAATCTATGGGACTTGAATCTGGTTCAAAAGTGATGGTTTCGGCTTTGGCACCGGCTTGGCAGTATCAGTCTCTTGTTTCTATGGGATTTGAACCTCTTGTTCTTGACGTTGATGAAGTTAATGGATTGGTAAATGAACAGATTATCAGCGAAGGAATTAAACAAGGTGGAAAAGTTCTATTACTGCACGAAACTGAAGGAATTCTTCCAAATCTTGAAGAAATAGTGAAACTTGGAGTACCAATAATCGAAGATATTTCGCAAAGTGCCGGTGCTATTTTCAACTTAACTGTCGAAGAGGGTTCTGCTCAACAGCAGAAGATGGCTGGAACTTTTGGTGTGTATTCTATTTTGGGACTTGAAGAAAGAGATGTTATTACGGCTGGCGGTGGAGCTGTTTTGATTTCACCAGGTAGACGTGAATGGATTGTTCTGAAAAAATATGTTGACGAAGCTCCGTTAACGGATTTGCTTCCAGATATAAATGCTGCTTTGGCTTGGGTTCAGGTAAAAGAGTTTGCTAGAAATGAAAAAACAAGAAAAGAACTCTTTGCAATGTATCAGCAGGCATGTTTTATTGGACGTCATAAAATGTATGCAAGAGAGAATGAGAATGGTTCGACGGCATGTAGTTTTCCTCTTGTGTTGTCAAGTTCGTATAAAGATGTAAAACAGTATGCTGCAAAAAAAGATATTGAGATTAACTTAGCTTATGAGAATTCAATTATTGCGTTAAAAGATGAATTGTCAGAAACTTGTATTCATGCAAAATCTTTGTATTTGCGTTGTGTTCACATTCCTTTGTATCCAAGATTGACTCATGCAGAAAGTTCGAAGATTATTAAGGTTTTAAGTTCGTTGCCGTAATCATTCGGAATAAAGGATAAATGAAAAAAGCACTTATTGTAATTAATACCAGTAAAAACGAGTCGATGATTCTTGCAAATGAAATTAGTTTGTTTCTCAGTAAAAAGGGATTAAAATCTGATTTATTGAATTTTGATGGATTTTGTGGAGATTTTTCTTTTGAAGGGTACGATTTTGTATTAACTTTGGGAGGCGACGGTACAGTTCTTTTTGCTGCAAGAAATGCTGTGAGACTTGATATTCCTGTTTTTCCTGTGAATCTTGGGCAATTTGGTTTTATTGCTTCGGTGCAGCCTTTTGAATGGAAAAATGAGCTTGAGACGTTTTTAAATGGCGATGCATTTATTGAGAAAAGGGCAATGCTGGACGTAAAGGTTTTTAGAGATTCGAAAGTTGTTTATTCTTCTTTAGGATTAAACGATGTTGTGGTTTCTGCAAAAAGAGGTGCTACGACAATTTCTCTTTCCGTTAACTATGATGGTCTTCCTTTGTGTAAATTAAAATCTGATGGAGTTATTGTTTCTACTTCGACTGGCTCAACTGCATATTCTGCGGCTGCCGGTGGTCCAATTGTTGATCCTCATTTAAGTGCGTTTGTGTTGACACCTGTAAATTCATTTTCTTTGTCGAGTAGACCTGTAGTTTTAAGTCCAGATGGTGATTTAGAGATAGTGGTTGAACAAAGCAGAGCAAAAGAAATCTGTATTACCGTTGATGGACAAGAAGCTGAGTTATTGAATTCAGAGGATAAAGTTTTTGTTAGTAAATATGAAAAAAAAGTACAGTTGGTTTGTGCAACAAGAGAAAAGTTTTATAATGCATTAAGGTCAAAATTAAACTGGTCTGGAGGTCCTCATGCTTGAAGATTTAACAATAAAAGATTTTGCTCTTATTGATTATGATTATCTGGAGTTTAAGGAAGGTTTTACTGTTTTATCTGGTGAAACTGGTGCTGGAAAATCAATTTTAATAGGTGCGCTTTCTTTTTTGCTTGGAGGAAAAGCAGAAGTATCTCAAATCAGAACAGGTAAAAAAGAAGCCTCTGTGTGTGGAACTTTTGTGATAAAATCTGAAAAAGTGCGTGATGTCTTAACTGAAGAAGATGAACCTTTAAATTCCTGTGAATGGCTAAAAATGCATGGAATTGAAGTTGAAAACAATCGAGTGTTGTTAAGAAGGTTTATAAAAGATACGGGAAAATCATCTGCATGGATTAATGATACTCCTGTTACTAGAAATGAACTGTCTCAGTTTTCTTCTTTTCTGGTGGATATTCATGGGCAGCATGAACATCAGTCTTTGATGAAAGTTTTGGAACATAGAAAATATCTGGATGCGAGAGCTGGAATTTCTGGAGATGTGGAATTATTTACCAAAAAATATGCGGAACTTGTTTCCAAACGAAAAGAACTGGAAAATTATTCTATGTCGGATAGCGAAAGATTGCGAAATCTTGATATGATGACTTTTGCTGTGAAAGAAATTTCTGAAGCTAAGCTAAAAAAAGATGAAGATGTTTCTTTGGAAGATGAACAGACTAGACTTGTTTCCTATGAGAAAATTTATTCGGATATTGTTTCGATAAATCAGATGATGAATGATGATGAAAAAAGTGTTGTGTCCTTACTGAAAAAAATAAGACGCGATGCTTCTCATCTTGCTGAACTTGATAAATCTGTTTCGGATTTGGATAGCCGCCTTGAATCTGCGTTTTATGAATTGTCTGATGTAGCTGATGAATTTTGTAACTATCAAAATTCGCTTGTTTTTGATCAG
Source organism: uncultured Treponema sp. (assembly GCA_945915085.1). Classification (GTDB taxonomy): domain Bacteria; phylum Spirochaetota; class Spirochaetia; order Treponematales; family Treponemataceae; genus Treponema_D. Next base: position 4,794 of record CAMEET010000017.1, read on the forward strand.
AATCGTTTGCAACAAGTGGAAGATAGACTTTCTTTGATTTATAATTTAAAGAAAAAATATGCTTCTTCTATTAATGCTCCGCTTTCTGAAGTATTTGATTATTTGGAAAATGCTCAGCACTATATTGAAGAAAATGGTGAAGGAAATAATTATAAAGAAAAATTGGAAAGCGAAATAAAGAAGTTGGAAAAAGATGTTCTCATTTCTGCTGAAAATCTTTCTAAAAAAAGAAAAGAAACTGCTGGAATTTTAAATACTGAAGTAAACGAAATTCTTTCGAAACTAGGAATGAAAGGTACAAGATTTGAAGTTTCAATCAAACAAAAATCTGGAACCGACTTACAGCAAAATTGCGGTCCATACGGAAAAGATGATATTGAATTTATGATTAGCGCTAACCCTGGAAATCCTTTGCTGCCTCTTGCAAAAATTGCATCTGGCGGCGAACTTTCCAGGGTTATGCTTGCCTTGAAAACGATTTTTGCACAAACTGACAGTGTTGATACGTTGATTTTTGATGAAATTGATACAGGAATTGGTGGTGAAGTTGCTGTTGCTGTTGGTTCTCATCTGAAAAATCTTGCAAAAAAAAGACAAATTTTTTGTATTACACATCTTGCTAGTATAGCAGTATATGCCGATAATCAAATAAAGATAGAAAAAACTGTATCTGGAGAGATTACATCTTCAAATGTACATGTAATTGAAGGAGAAGAAAGAGTTTCTGAGATTGCAAGAATGCTGTCGGGTGATGCAAATACAGAGCAGTCTTTGGAGCATGCAAGATTGCTTCTATCAAAATATAGCAAAATCTAATTCAAAATAGCAGGAATTGTTCAGAATTTAGTTACTCCATGATATTTTGAAAATCGGAGGATATAATGGCAAAAATTTCAGAAGAAATGAGGCTTCATTTTAATGAAGTGATTATTCCTTATAAAGAAAAAATTTCTGCTTTACTTGCAAAAGAAAAAACTATGCTCAATGGAATGCATAAAGGAGATATTGATTTAGAAAACAAAAAAATCCTTTTGTGCGAAGATATGATTTATATTTCCACTTTATATATGGCGCAAAACAGTCTGTCACTAAAAGTTTTGGATGTAAAGAATAATGATGCATTAAATGATGCAAGAAAAGTTTTATATAAGGCAATAATATATCTGGAAGAAATTGTTACCGATAAAATTGATATTGCATATTCTGACTTGACTGATAATTTGGAAAAAATAAAAAATATTTCGATTTCAAGAAGATTCATGCTGATGAAAAAACTTGGACTAGCCATTTCCATGCTCAAAGAAGCTTTTGGCGAAAACAGTAAATGGAAAATCTCTTTTGTGGAACTTGAAGGTCGTTATGCTACTGTTGCAAAAAATCTTTTGGATATGAGGGATAGTGTAAAAGATTATTTCAATCCAAGTTCTGAAAATTATGAAACAGTTGCATTGTATATTCGATTAATTGAAAAACTCTTAAATGATTCCGCAAGTGCATATCGAAATAAGTATGAAACTTCTTCACGGCGAATTGATGATATGAGAAACGGAATAAAATATCTTCTTGCATTGAGAAAATTTTATATTGCAATTGGAAAAACAGATGTAGCTGATGAAGTAAAACGAAAAGCTCTTGTCTGGAAAGACAAAATGGATTCTGACCATAAAAATGGATTAAGTAATTAAAATGGAAAAAAATCTTATTTTAAAAATATTTGAAGGATTTTCTATTCAACGATGGAATGATTTAATCCGTCCATTTGAACTTGTAGAGATGGATAAAGCTGGAGAAAAAATGGTTTTGGCTTATATAATCGGCAAGTTTGAGGAGAATAAAGGAAAAAAAATCGATTGGTATTGGATGATTTATGCTTCTTTGTTTGATTTATTACGAAAAATTGCACTTTGCGATATAAAAGCACCAGTTCAACAGATGCTGAAAAAGGAATTTCCTGAAGAATATCTGCGACTCAATGAATGGGTTTTAAGTCAATATTCAAATCTTATGGATGAAAATCTTTTTTCGGAATTTTCTGATTATGTTTATGAAAAATCAGGAACAAAATCAATTTCTGATGAATTGAAAAGGACTGTTCGTGTTTATGAAGCTGCGCATAAGTTTGCTACAATCAGAGAATTAGAAATGATTTCTGTTGTGAATGAAAAAGAACGGTTGAGCGATATAAAAACTGAACTTGAAGAGCAGATTCAGCCTTATTTGGAATTAGAAGGTTTGCAAAAGCTGATGACACATCAAAAAGCGTTTAAATTTGTGCTGAAAATAGAACAGCTTCGTTTTCAGACAAGATGGAATCAGACACCAAGAGTTCCAGCAACTTCAGTTTTGGGACATTGTTTTTATGTTGCCATTATGACACTTCTTTTGGGGCGAGAATCTAATCCAAATATGTGCAGACAGCGAGTGATAAATAACTTTTTTAGTGCTCTTTTTCATGATTTACCCGAATCTGTTACGCGAGACATTATTTCTCCTGTGAAACAGGCAACAGATGATCTGCCAAATATCGTAAAAAAGATTGAAAATGAAATTGTCAGCAAAGAACTTGTGCCATTGATGGAAGATTTTTTTGTAAATCAAGTAATTTATTATACAAGTGATGAATTTTCAAACAGAATTCAAGATGAGGCAGGAAAAATTCAGATAGTTTCTTATGAAGAATTGAATGAAAAATATAATGATGAAAAATTTCAGCCAATTGATGGAAAACTTGTGAGAATTTGTGATCATATGTCAGCATTAATGGAAGCAAACATTTCTATAAAACATGGAATTACATCAGAACATCTTGAAGTGGGACTTGAAACAACTGTCAATCATTATAAAGAAAATCAGATAATCAATGGAATAAATGTGTATGATTTTTTTACAGGAATAATTGAAAACAGAAATACAAAAAATTTATTTTTGAGTAATTCTAAATAATTCATTAAAATCTGCCGATAATCTTAATATGAAAAAGCATACAACAAGGTTTATTAGTTTTTTATTTTTTTCTTGTGCCTTTTATGGATTTTTATTTGCTGATACAACATATAATGTAGAAAAAGGCGATACTCTTTATTCAATCAGTCGTAAATATCAGTTGACTGTTGCAGAACTACGTGCGGCAAATAATCTGTCTGAAAATGATGTTTTGAAAGCAGGTCAGAAATTAGTAATTCCAGAAGCGGATATTGGAAATGCAGTTGCCTTGTCATCGGGAAAAAGTGGAGAAAATGTCAGCAATATTAAAACAAAAGAGTATGTTGTTCAAAAAGGTGAAACTCTGTATGGAATTGCAAAAAAGAACAATATGACTGTAGCTGATTTGATTTCAATAAACAATCTGGATTCATCTAATGTAATAAAAGTTGGCCAAAAACTTAAAGTTTATGATAATTCCAACGTTGTCCTTCCTCCAAAAAATTCATCTGCAAATGAAATTGTACAAAATCAATCAAAAAATGATGAAAAACAGATTATAAAGCAGGCAACAGAGCCAAGTCCACTTGAAAAGGTTACTGATGCTAGAACTTATGGAAACACAATTATTACCGATTCTTCTGTAAAATGGCCTGTTAAAAATCCAAAGATTACTCAGCTTAAAGGAAAAGTTTCTGGTGTTGTTCTTTCAGCAAAAGAAAATGAAGATGTGATTTGTATTCACGAAGGAACTGTAATGTATGTTGGTGCTTACCGCGGTTTTGGACAGGTTGTATTTGTCCAAACAAAAACTGGTATGATTTATGCATATACAGGACTTGGTTCAGTTAAAGTGAAAAAAGGTGAATATCCTGTTTCTGGCAGTGTTCTTGGAACTGTAGGTATTGATTCAATCACCGAAAAACCTCAGATGAATTTTATGGTTTTCCAAAACGGTAAGCCGATTGATCCTGCAAAAGCACCACGAAGTTAGAAAATTATTGTTTTAGAATAACAGAATTTGCTTTTATCATGCAGATATTAAAAAGTTCCATGCAGGTTTTGGCATCATCCAATGCCCGATGAGAACTTCCTTTGTCTATCATAAATTGGTCTGCTAAAAAATCAAGTTTGTGAGAAGCAAAATCGGGGAAGAGAAGTCTGGAAAGTTTTAGTGTGTCTGATACTTTGTTTTTTACAGGTGGAAGACTGCATCTTTCACATTCAGAATTTAAGAAATTCATATCAAACTGGGCATTGTGAGCCACAATAACAGAATTCTCTGTAAATTCAATAAAATCTTTTAAATGTAAACCAATTACATCAGATTCATCTACCATTTTTTGTGTAATATGTGTTAGATTAACAATAAACGAGGATAAAATCTGATGTGGATTGAAAATCATGTTCCAAGAGGAAATAATTTCATCTTTTGTAAATTTTACAGCACCAATCTCAATAATTCTTCCTGTAGCTGGTGTGATGGAAGAAGTTTCTGTATCAAAAGCTGTAAAGACTGTGCCCTCATTGTAGAGTCTGCACAGTCTTTTTATGTCAGAAATATTTTTATTTGGATGCCGCATCAATTATTTTCTGAATGTCAGAAGTGATTCCATCACAAAGTTCACTTGCTTTGATTTTAGCTTGAGAAAGCCAAGCGTCTGTTCCATCTTTTGCAGGAACCATAGAATTGATGTAGAATTTAATTTTTGGTTCTGTTCCAGAAGGTCTAGCACTTACAATTGTACCACTTTCAAGATAGAATTGAAGTACGTTGCTCTTTGGAAGTTTGTCATCACACATCAAATCACGAACTTTTACAACTTTTTCACCGCCCAAAATTGCTGGTGGATTTGCACGCATTGAAGCCATCATATTCTTCATTGTTTCTACACCAGACATGCCAGGGAAATTCTGAGAAATTGAGCGGTCTTCAAAATATCCGAATTCTTTATAAAGTTCATCAAGATGTTCAAGAAGACTCTTTCCCTGTGAACGCCAGTAAAGAATCATTTCAGCACACATTGCAGCAGCTGAAACACCATCTTTATCCATTACTTCTGTTTCAACTTTATATCCATAACTTTCTTCGAGTCCGAAAACGTAATTATGAGAACCGTCTTTTTCGAAAGCAGCTTCTACAGCGGCAATCCATTTAAATCCTGTAAGACAATCCATCATGGTAACGCCATATTTTTTACAAATATAATCGCCAAATGGTGAAGTGACGATAGAACGTATACATGCAGGATTTGCAGGCATTTTGTTGAATTCTTTTCTTGAAAGTAAAATGTAATCAATAAGAAGAGCACCCATCTGATTTCCACTGAGCAATACCCAATTTCCGTCTTTGTCTGGGAAAGCAGTTCCAAAGCGGTCTGAGTCAGGGTCAGTTGCCATAACACCGTCAGCTTTTTCTTTTTTTGCAAGTTCAACAGCCATTGTCAAAGCTGGTTTTTCTTCTGGATTTGGTTTTTCTACTGTAGGGAAGTTGCCGTTTGGTTCTCTCTGTTCTGGAACTGTCAGAATATTTAAACCAAGGTCACCAAGAACTTTTTCAACATGCATTGCTCCTGTTCCATGCAAAGGAGTGTAAACAATGCGTACATCTTTTGCTTTTTCTTTGATGAGTTGTGGACGGAAAAGCTGTGCTTTACACATTTCCCAAAATGGTTCATCAATTTCTTTATCAATCAAAACAAGTTTTCCACTAGATATGGCTTCCTCTTTTGACATAGTTTTTACAGAAGATACTTTATTTACTTCTTCAATAATTCCTTTGTCATGAGGCTCAATAACTTGAGCACCATCATCCCAGTATGCTTTGTATCCGTTGTACATGCGTGGATTGTGAGATGCAGTTACAACAACACCTGTCTGTGCACCAAGTTTTCTGATTGCATAAGAAAGTTCAGGAGTAGGGCGCAACCCTGAAAATAAATAAGCTTTAATTCCGTTTGCTGCAAAAATTAATGCAGTTGCTTCAGCAAAAACATCAGAGTTTAAACGGCTATCATAAGCAACGACAGCACTGATTGTTCCATCTTTTGCTTTTTCAGGGAAAGCTTTCAAAACATAATTTGCAAGACCTTGTGTTGCTTTGTTGATTTCAAGAGTGTTCATGCGGTTTGTTCCACCACCCATAATTCCACGAAGACCACCTGTTCCAAATTCCAAAGTCTGATAGAATCTGTCTTCCAGTTCTTTATAATCCTCTTTGGCAATCAATTCTTCAATTTCTTTGCTGAAACGAGTATCTTTTTCTTCTGAAATGTACTCATTTGCCCGTTTTAAGATTTCTGATTTATCCATAATTACCTCCAGTCGATATTTATGTCATTTTCCGAAATGTTTTTCCGAATAATATTTTGAAAAATGTACAGATATATTTTAGCATACTTTCTGTCTTTTTTACATACAAAATAATTAATTTTTATCTGCTTTTTTAATCATCTTTGTTTCCCATTCAAGAAGTTCTTTTTCCATTTGAGGATTATCCCCCTGAACATCACACATGATTCTGAATACAGGCTCAGTTCCGCTTCCTCTCATCCAAATAAACGCAATTGGATTAGATTCTTTATCTTTGAAAATGATTTTCAATCCACCTTTTTGTGATAATGAAAAATCACTGACATTGCGTGTTTCTTTTGTTCCGTTTGTAATAACACATTCGTACTGTTCAATTCCAAATCTCTGTTTTAGTTCAGTAGATTTATTCTGCCATTCGTTTTCAAAAATGATTTGGAACTGTTTTTTTAGTTCAGTGTGATTTGTTTGAGATACATGCAAAATTGCTCTTGGTTCTGAAACTCCTGTTGTCGTAAATTCTGGAAGTGTTTCCAGTACATCACAAAGGGTAAAATCATCTTTATAATTATTTCCACTTTTTTTGCACCAAAGTTCGAATAGACCGCGTTCTTTCAGGCAAAGTAACTTAATTATTGCAAAAATAGTATTGATTGGATCACGAACCGCAGAAGGATAAGTTATTGTTCCTCCGTTTGAACCTTCCCCAAGGATTCTGACAGTATAACCTTCCTGTCTTTTTTCTCTTGCAAGATTTACAACATTTGCTTCGCCAACTTCAGCACGGAAAACTTTTGCTCCAAGTGATTGTGCAATTTTTTCTATGCGCATTGAAGTTGGACAGTTTACAGCTACAGCCGGTTTAAAATCAGAATTATTTTGATTTATCCAGATTGAATATGTCAATTCTGCAAGGACAGAAAGACTGAAAACTTCCTGAGCTTTTAGAATTTCAGCTTTATTTGTTCTTTCATTCCAAAAGACGATATTTCCTCTGTCACCGTCACAATCAGGCATGTAACCTAAAATAACTTCATCATGACCTTCTTTATGCAGCTGTTCCATCTGAGCTGCAACATAAACAAGGTTTTCAGCTTCTGGAATAATCTCATGAACAATTTTATCATCATTGATTGAATAAAAATTGATATGATGTTCTGTAAAAAAATCTCTGTCAATACAACGGCTTCTGGAACTTCCATTGAAGTCACAGACAACACCAATTCTTTTCTCTTTTAATGTGTTGTCCAGCAATCTGAAAAAATCATTCTGCTTTGTTTTGTCTGAATATGAAGTAATTGTTTCCTGAAGAAAGTTTTTATAAGCATACAATGCATTATGTTTTGAACTGTCGCTTACATCATACACCTTTTGAATTTGTGATGAAGGAACAGAATAAACTTCATTAATCAGTTTATCAAGTTTTTCATCATCTTCTAAGCGTGAAAGAAAATCTTTTACAAGTTTTGCATTTTCAGATGCATTTAACACTCCACCGTCATTTGTACCAAATTTAATTCCATTGTGTCCGATTGGATTATGACTTGCAGAAATATAAATAAATCCATCAAGTTTTCGCGCATAAGCCATTATTTCAGGTGCAGAAGTTACTGCGGAATATTGAATGATTGCACCTCGTTTTACAAGACAGCGAATCATTGCATCTGCAATTGCTGGACCTGTCGGGCGAGTATCAATTCCTAATGCTATAACAGGAATCTGTTGACCTGAAACTTTGCATATATAATCAAAAAATACATCGGCCGCTGTAACTGAAATTTTTATATCATCACTACTGATTTCAGAATTTTTGTCCTGTTCATCTCCTGAAATTGCAAAAACTTTTCTCCAGCCAGATGCTGATAAAATCATATTATGTTTCAAATCTTAAACCTCCGCAAAATGAAGCGTGTATTATTTTACTGTAATATTATACACCAGGTTTTTGGAATTTCCTAACATATCCTGCTGCGATAAACCCAAAGTAATTTTTCCAGGTGTGAACATTGCTTCTCCCAAAAGATGAAATTCTTCTTTTGGATAAACATCTTTGCTTGTGTATTTCTTTTTTCCGGAAATGCAGATTTTATTATTTTCCTGAATAATTGTGTCGTAATTAATTTGATCCACAATGACTCCGTTTATACTGACTGACGTCTTGTAAGGAACTGCAACTTCATTTTTTTTCTGATACACACGGTAAAGTCCTGATGAAAAAGTTTTGTACGCATTCATATCATAAAAAACATTATTTTTGTTTTCTATATAAATTCCAGAAAGAATAAGTGGAATTTCAGTTTCGGTTCTAGGCATTAAAACTTTTGGATTTATTGCTGATTTGTTTTTTGTATCGATAATCTGAAATTCAAGATGACCTTTGTCTTCCTGCCATGCAGTAGAACCGCTTTCTCCAAGTATTGTTCCAGAATCTACAAAAGTTTCATTACTGTCGTTTAATGTTAAAGTAGAACTATCAAAATTTCCATAAACTGACTGAAGATTATCTTCGTGCGATAAAATTACGGCAGTTCCAAGAGTAGAAGGAAAAAAATCTGAATCATCGTTGTTTTCTAAGATGATAGCAAGAATCGTCCCGTCTTCAGCAGCTTTTATTTGTGAAGGTTCTTCAAAAATAAGCGAATGGCTGATTAAATCTCCGCGTTTTTGTCCGAAATAAGATGAATATGATTCCAGAGTTATATTATCTTGAGGCCAGTCAAATCCAAAAAGTGAAAAAATCAAAAATATTGATAAAAAACAGAATAAAAACTTTTTCATAAGAATCTCCACCCCTGATTTATTTATTTTGAAATAGATAAACATGAAATTGTATTATCTTTTCCAATGTATAAATTATTGTCTACTGAATGAATGAACGCAGTCTCTGCATCAAAAGAAAAACTTCCACCGAGTGTGTTTGTGTTTTCAATCAAAGAAACTGTATATTCCTGCTGATTTTTTCCTAAAAGAAAAATAAAATAATCACTTTCTTCTATAGAAATAACTTTACTTTTTAGTTTTATGAAAGTGTTTGTCTGATTTTTTAAATCATAAATTCCAAGGTTATCTTCAAAATTGTAGAAAACACGGTTTTTATCATCGCAAAAATGGATTAATGTACGGTACGGAGAGTCTGTATCCAAAAATGTGTGATAAATGATTTTTTGTCCAGCACCTTCCTTGTGAGAAAGAACGAAACGCTGCTGATTGTGACCTGAAATTGAAGCAATGTATTGACCATCTTCAGAAATATCAAGACCAAGAATAACAGGATAATCGCTTCCACCGGGAGCAAACGTGATTTGTGTTTCACCAGTTCTATTATCAAAAACTTTGATAGTTCCATCGGAAAGACCAACCGCAGTAAAGTGTTTTTTTGCAGAAAAAGCAGTGATAGGAATAATTCCTTCATATTGCCACATTACGCTGCCTTTTTCATCACATTTTGCAAAAGATGAACCACCAGGAAGCATGACATAAATCAAGTCATCAACAAAATAAGGATAACCGCTTGCTTCAATTATTCCAGCCTGCTTTCCATCTGGAAAATAAAACGGAATGTTGGAAGCACTTGTATCATAAGTTGCGTAGTAAAAATCAGAAATGGAAACTTTTGAAGGAAAAGTTTTATAATGTGTGACAGTTCCTTCAGAATCAAAATAACCGATAGTCTGTCCTAAATGAAAATGAATAGGATTTTCCTGCAGATTTGAAGTTTTGATAACAGGATATGATGTATTGATGTTCCAGACAGGATTAAACTGATATTCTTTAGATAAAGGTTTTGCTGCAAAGAAAAGGTATAATAAAGTAAAAATTATAACAATAATAATAAAAAGACGAATTTTTTTAGCAGTTTTCATAAATTTTATGATATACCATTACTGTTGAAAATTCAATCATTCTTTAAAAACTTCACAAAGCAAATGTGTTTTTTCGAAAAAAAGTGAGATTTTGCATCTGTTTTGTTACAAAACAAATATAATTCTTGACAAAATACCGCAAAGTATGCAAAATATTCATATAGATTCAAATACTTGTTGACAATTTTTTTTTAGTTTGTAAACAAATTTTAAAATTCTTATTACTAAACAAGAGTGAATTGCTTTCGTGTGATTTTTATAATTTAAGTTTATCTTGTGCGTTGCGCTTCATAAACTTGAATTTTGCACATCTTTGCGATACACAAAAATGTGCTGTGCGAACGCAAAGTTTTTAAAGGGGGTTAAAATGCAGGATGATATTCTTACAATAGAAGAAGTTGCAAAATATTTGCGTGTTTCAGAAAGAACTGTATATGATTGGGCTCAGAAAGGTGAAATTCCAGCCGGAAAAATCGGAACAGTTTGGCGTTTTAAAAAACAGGAAGTTGAAAATTGGGTGAATGCAAGACTTTCATCACAATCTCAGAAGCCTGCTGAAACTGTACAGCTGAAAAATATTCTCTCTGTTGATAGAATTGCATTTATTTCGCAGTCATCAAAAAGAGATGCTCTTGTAGAATTGTCAGAAGTCTTAGCAAAAGCTCCTCAAATCAAAAATGCACAGGAATTAACTCAGGAAATTCTCAAAAGAGAAGAGCTGATGTCTACAGCAATTGGAAAAGGAATCGCCATTCCTCATGTCCGCCTTTCTTCAGTAACTGATCTTGTTATGGCTGTGGGAATTTGTAAAACTCCAATCACTGATTACCAAACAATTGATGATGAACCTGTGAAACTTTTGTTTATGATTGCTGCAGCTTATAATCAACATTCATATTATTTAAAGACAATTTCTCAGTTCAGTGCAAAATTCAAAGATAAAGAACTTTTGGATGCAATCTATCTTGCAAAAACTGAGCAGGAAGTGTTTGATTTGCTTGCTAAATCATTTTAATTACCAAAAATAATCGGAATCCACTTAGTTCTGTCACTTTGGTTTTGTGCAATCATGCCCCATGTGACTTTTGCAGTGGTTTCTCCAAAAATATAATCCTTATCATTTTCCTGTAAATGATATTTTTGACCAGGAGCTTCAATGTTTGTTGCTGTAAGTGCGTGAGAATAATCTCTGGAAATCAGCATAATGGTATCGTACCCACAATGATTCAATATTGCAGAAACGAGCATGCTCCTGCTGTCGCAGTCATTTCCTTCACCGCAAAGAACTTTTGGAATTGGTGTAAAGTCCGAACTGTTTTTTGTCTGTTCACGTTTATATTCGAAAGTTTGAACCCAGCTTAAAAGATACTGCGCAAATACAATATCAGCATTTATGGAATCTTTTTTTTCAGCCAGAGGATAAAGTTTATTGAATATGTCTTTGCTCACCTGTTCAATTCTTGGTGAACAATCTTTATAAATCATTCTGTAATATCGTTGCCATGCTTCTTTCCAAAGTTTGTGATTAGCATAAAGCGATAAAACTGCAAATTCCAAATCAACAATGAACTGAGATGCACTTTCATCAACATTATTTATATTAGTATTGATTTTTTGTCCTGCAATTTCCAGGCAAATCGATTTTTTTCCTTCTTTTGGAAAAGCATATTCTGTAAAAATTCCGCATGATTTTTGAGGATTACAATAATCCATGGAAAGTGAATTCAAAGTCGAAATTATAAACTGCTGTGCACCACCGTTCAAATATTGAGGCGCATAGCAAAGTAAAGTCAAAAATGAATTTTGAAGTTTTAACGGAACTGCTGCTGACCATCCTTCATACTGCTGGTCCAGATTCATCTTGAATGAAGAAATTGCACACTTTTGATTTGACCAGATAAAATTATCAATTTCATATTCTGCAGAAAGTTTTTTTAATGATTTTTGCAGAACTTGAGAAGAATCATCAGATTTTTCATTTGAAATTTTGATTACAAAAGTTACCGGAATATTTGGATGGGAAAATAAAAGTGAATTTCCGTCCGAAGATTGTTCCTCCAAATTGTAACCTTCTGGAATGTCAAGTGAAAAACCATAATCTAGATCTTTAATAATTTCTGCATAAATTTTTTGAATTCCTGTAAAAAATAACAGGAAAAAACATATAATCAAAATAACTCTTTTTTTTCTATAAACTATTGCCATTTTAAAAATCCTTTATTAATATTATCGTGTGAATGGCGTAACAATTTTATATGAAGATGAAGAAATTTTTGTAATAAATAAAAATTCTGGTCTTTCAGTACAAGGCGGTGCCAATGTCAAACACAGTATTGATGTTGATTTTGCAGAAGAAATTGGTCAGAAAATTTTTCTTGTCCACAGATTGGATAAAGATACGGCTGGACTTATGATTTTGGCAAAAACTCAAGTTGCTGCTTCAAAATGGACAAAACTGATTTCCAGCAAGGCTGTAAAAAAAGAATACATTGCAATTTGTGCAGGAACAATAGAACCAAAAAAAGGCATAATCTGTGAAAAAATTGTACAGCATGGAGAAGAAAAAAAAGCCGTTACACATTATGAAGTTGAAAAAGAGATCGAAACAGAATGTGGGAAACTTTCTCAGATTAGACTTTTGCTTGAAACTGGAAGAATGCACCAGATTCGAATTCATTTAGCAAAAAATTCATGCCCAATTGCTGGGGATGATCAGCATGGAAATTTCAAATTAAATAAACAGTTAAAAAAATTTCTTGGAATAAAAAAACTTTTGCTTGCATCTGTAAAACTAACCGTCCCAATGCAATCACACACAAAGCAATCACAAAATCAAGTTTTTGAAATTCCGCTGCCTGATTATATGTGTTTTTAAAATATTCCGACAAAAAGTCACGAAAAAAATCACGACAAAAAATCTATTCCATTTTTATTTATGATATGATATAATGTTAAATGAAACTTTTTTGATGCTTATAAAAATTTGGTTTATAAAAACAGCATCAAATTTTTGATTATGCGAGGTAATATGAGAAAATTACACAATATTTTGATTACAGGTGGAGCTGGATTTATCGGTTCGAATTTTATTCACTATCTGTTTGGACTTTCTTCGGCAGAAGGAAATCTTTTTAATGATGCTGATTTTTCTGGTACAGTAGTAAATGTTGACTGTTTGACTTATGCAGGTAATCTTGAATCGCTTGCAGATGTTGATGCAAAATATGGAAGTGGAGCTGCTAAGGACAGTCAAAGATACTTTTTTGAAAAAGTTGATATCTGCGACCGTGAAAATATTGAACGCATTTTTAAACAGTATGATATTGATACAGTAATTCACTTTGCGGCAGAAAGCCATGTTGACCGTTCAATTCTTGGACCTGAAGCTTTTATGAAAACAAACGTAATGGGAACTTTCACTTTGCTTGATGTTGCAAGAAATTTCTGGAAAAAAGAAGACGGAACAATCCGTGATGATGTGCTTTTCCATCATATTTCTACAGATGAAGTTTATGGTTCTCTCGGTGAAACAGGATATTTCCGTGAAGACACTCCTTATGATCCAAGAAGTCCTTATTCTTCTTCAAAGGCAAGTTCTGACCATATTGTTATGGCTTATTATCATACTTACGGACTTCCAATTACGCTTTCAAACTGTACAAATAATTACGGACCATACCAGTTCCCTGAAAAACTTCTTCCACTTATGATTTCAAATATTCGTGATGGAAAAAATCTTCCTGTTTATGGAAAAGGAGATAATATCCGCGACTGGATTTATGTAGAAGATCATAACCGTGCTGTTTGGCTTATTGTGAAAAAAGGTAAAACCGGCGAAAAATATAATATCGGTGGTGAAAATGAATGGCAGAATATCAAGCTGCTTCATAAAGTTATTGAATTAACAGCAGCTCAGATAGGAAAAAGTGCCGCTGATGTTGAAAAGACAATAACTTATGTAAAAGACCGTCCTGGTCACGACAAGCGTTATGCAATTGACTGTACAAAAATCAAAACGCAGCTTGGTTGGGAAAGAAAAATGACTTTTGAGGAAGGTTTGCAGGAAACTGTAAAATGGTACCTTAAAAACAGTGAATGGATTAACAATATCCTTAATGGTTCATATAAACAGTGGATTTCAAAAAATTATACAGAACAAGGTAGATAATTTGGGGCGTTGCGGGGTCGTATGGTAGACTTTTTTACCCCGCTTGAAGGGGTAGCGAGCAACGCAGTGCGAGCGAGGGGGAGACTTCCCCCTCCTTAATTAAAAAGAGGAATATTATGAAAGGAATTATACTTGCAGGTGGTAGTGGTACACGCCTTTATCCAATAACTAAGGCAGTTTCAAAACAGATTTTGCCGCTTTATGACAAACCGATGATTTATTATCCTTTGAGCTGTCTTATGCTCGCTGGAATTCGTGAAGTTTTGATTATTTCAACTCCACGCGACATTTCGTGCTTTAAAGAACTTTTTGGTGACGGTTCATGGCTTGGTATGAAATTTGAATATGCCGTTCAGGATAAACCTCGAGGACTTGCTGATGCGTTCATTATTGGAAAAGATTTTATTGGTGATGATGATGTTTCGCTTGTTCTTGGTGACAATATTTTTTATGGTCAAAGTTTTACTTCAACGTTAAAACGTGCAAAAGAAACTGTTGAAAACAAGAGAAATAGTGTTATTTTTGGATATTTTGTAAAAGACCCTACAGCTTATGGTGTTGTGGAATTTGATAACACCGGAAAAGTTCTTGGAATCGAAGAAAAACCTGCAAATCCAAAATCAAATTATGCAGTTCCAGGTCTTTATTTTTATACAAATGATGTTGTTAAAATTGCTGCAAATGTTAAGCCTTCTGCTCGTGGCGAGATTGAAATCACTTCTATAAATAATGAATATTTAAATCGAGGTGAACTTTCAGTGGAACTTCTTGGTCGTGGAATGGCATGGCTTGACACAGGAACTTATGATGGACTTTTGGAGGCTAGTAATTTTATTGCTACAATTCAAAAACGTCAGGGAATGTATGTTTCTTGTATAGAAGAAATTGCATACAGAAACGGCTGGCTAACAAAAAATCAGCTTCTTGATATGGCAAAAGGTTACAAAACTGATTACGGTCGTTATCTTGAATATATTGCAGAAAACTAAAAAAGTGCGGTAATTGAGCCTGTCAGAATTACCGCAAAAGGAGAAGGTCATTTCGACAGGTTCAATGACTTTAATATTAATATGGCTTTTGAATTTAAACAGTGTAAAATAAACGGCGATAAAGTTGAAGGATTATTTGAAATTCAGCCAAAAATCTTTGGTGATGCACGCGGATATTTTTTGGAATCGTACAGCGAGAAAGATTTTTTTGAAGCTGGATTGAAAATGAAATTTGTTCAGGATAATCAGTCTAAATCTACTAAAGGTGTGCTCAGAGGCATGCATTTTCAGACATTGCATCCTCAGGGAAAACTTGTGCGTGCTTTGGAAGGGAAAGTTTACGATGTTGCTGTAGATCTTCGCAAAGGAAGTGCAACTTTTGGAAAATATTACGGTGTAATTCTGGATGCTGAAAAACAGAATATGTTTTATATTCCGGAAGGTTTTGCACACGGTTTTTATGTTTTGAGTGATGAAGCAACTTTTGCTTATAAATGTACAGATTTTTATCATCCTGAAGATGAAGGCGGACTTATGTGGAACGATAGTTCTGTTGGAATTGACTGGAAATCTGTTGCACCTGAAATTTCTGTGCCAAATCTTTCTGAAAAAGATACAAAGCATCCTATTTTTGATGTGAATAAAGATTATTTTGATATAAATGGTAAATGGATTGGCTGATAATCTAAAGATTTACCTTTTACTGATTGAAAAAAAAAGCAACTCACGGTAAACTGTAATTATGTTTGATGTAAAAGATACTGATTTTTTTGATTTAGAAGACGAAGCTTTTGATACTATTGTAGAGGATGATATTTCTTTTACAGGCAGTATAAAGATAAAAAAAACTTTCATGATTCGTGGAACTGTTAATGGAAAAATAGAGTCTGAAAGTGATCTTGTCATTGATACAGGTGCTGTAGTCAACGCTGATATTTCTGCAGAAAGAGTTTTGATTCGTGGAAAGGTAAAGGGAAATGTTGTTGGCAGAAAAATGATTTTTGTTACTTCTGCAGGTTCTCTTGATGGTGACATTTCCACTTCAAAAGTTGTTCTTGAACCAGGTTGTATTTTTACCGGTAAATGTTCGATGATTACTGATGATTTAAACGGGAAATGATTATGAAAAAAAGTTTTTTTCTTCTTTGTATTATATTTTTTCTTATTGAATTTTCGGGATTTTCACAAACTACAAAGCAGGATGCTTTAGTTTTATATCATAATGGAAAATATCGTGAATCTGTTCAGGTTTGCGAAGAAGAATTGAAAGAAAATCCTAATCGTGTTGATTCTTATGTAGTTATGTGCTGGTCGCTTGTTAAGAATAAGCAGTATGCTGAAGCTGAAGAACGTGCTTTAGCTGGCCTTGAAGTAAGTTCATACGATTTACGGCTGATTGAAATTCTTGGAGAAGCAAAATATTTTTTGGGTAAAAATACTGGTGCAATGGAACAATTTCAAAAATATGTAGCAAATGCACCTGAAAGCGGAGCAAGAGTTGGAACAGCTTACTATTATATGGGTGAGATTTTTATAAGGCAGGCAAGATATCAGCATGCGGATATTGCATTTTCTTCTGCTGTAAAAAAAGAGCCGATGCTTGATTCATGGTGGGTTCGTCTTGGTTACGCTCGAGAAATGGCTGGTAATTACTACGAAGCTGTAAATGCCTATGATGAAGCACTCAGACTCAATTCCTCATCAATAGAAGCTTCTCGTGGTAGAGACCGTGTAAATGCAAAACTACAATAATCTTTATAAAATTCACATTGAAACACTTGGCTGCAGATTAAATCAAATTGAAAGTGAATCAATTGCAAAAGTTTTTTCCGATAATAATTTTTCTATTTCTATGCAAAGTGTAAC
Organism: uncultured Treponema sp.; assembly: GCA_945915085.1. Classification (GTDB taxonomy): domain Bacteria; phylum Spirochaetota; class Spirochaetia; order Treponematales; family Treponemataceae; genus Treponema_D. Next base: position 21,911 of record CAMEET010000017.1, read on the forward strand.
GGCAAAAACTGATATTCAAAATGATGTAAAAATTTCTGTTTTGAATACATGTACTGTTACTCAAAAGTCAGAACAGAAAGCTCGCAGAATCATTCGTCTGATGCTTGAAAAATTTCCTCAAGCTGTAATTCTTGTTACTGGATGTTATGCACAATTAAATTCTGATGAAATTTCCAGAATTGATAAAAGAATTTTCGTAGTTGGCGGACAAATAAAAAGCCGAATAACTCAAATTCCGCATTTATTATCAGAATATCTTCAAAATCATGATTTTAATCCTTCTGATTTTATAAATTCACTTCAATCTATAATTAAAACGCCGCAGTTAAAACAATTTTTCCCGGAAAATACTTTTGCACTGTCTACTTCATCTTTTTTTGCACATTCACGTGCCAGTTTAAAAATTCAGGATGGCTGTAATAATAACTGTTCATATTGTGCAATTCATCTAGCAAGAGGAAAAAGTGTTTCTATTGATGTTAAAACAGCTTTGGAACGTGTTATTGAACTGGAAAACAAAGGTTATGATGAAGTTGTATTGACTACTGTTAATATTGGTCAATATAAAGGTTCTTTTGAATCTAAATATTTTGGTTTTACAAATCTTTTAAAATATCTTCTGGATAATACTCAAAAAATCCGCTTCAGAATTTCAAGTCTTTATCCTGAAATTGTTGATGATGATTTTTGTAATGTAATTAAAAATCCTAGAGTGCAACCTCATTTTCATATTTCTGTTCAAAGCGGCAGTAATAAAATTCTTGGACTTATGAACAGGCGTTATTCTAAAGAAGATGTAATTAATGCATGCGAAAAATTAAAATTTGCAAAAGAAAATCCGTTTTTGGCCTGCGATATAATTACAGGTTTTCCAGGAGAAACAGATAGTGATTTTGACGAAACTATGCAGTTATGTAAAGAATGTGGATTTGTCTGGGTTCATGCTTTTCCATATTCAGAACGTCCTGGAACTGAAGCTGTTATGCTTGAAAATAAAGTTCCACAATATATTTCTGGTGAACGTGCAAAGAAAATAACTCAGTGGGCAATAAATCAAAAAATAGAATATTGCAGTCGGTTTGTTGGAAAAAAACTTACTGCTGTGTTGGAATCTGTAAAAAGACCAAAGATTATAAGCGCAAATCAGTGTGGATTTATTTACCATGCAGTGACAGAAAATTTTTTGCATTGTCTGATAAATTCGTCATGTGAGCTTCAGGAATCAAAATCAATTATTGTTGAAATTGAAAAAGTATTGAATGATAAAATTCAAAAAGGCGGTGATTTAGAAGTAGAGGCAAAAATTATTTAAAAAAATTAAAAAAAAAGGCTTTTGCTACTTGATTATTTTTTTAAAATAGTATATATTAATTAATACGTAACGGGCAGTAGCGCAGCTGGTAGCGCGTCTGGTTTGGGACCAGGATGTCGCAGGTTCAAATCCTGTCTGCCCGAAATACTCAGGATTCTGAGAAAAAATTATAAATTGGGCAGTTAGCTCAGCTGGTACGAGCGTCTGGTTTACACCCAGAATGTCGGGAGTTCGATCCTCTCACTGCCCATTATTTGAAAGCACTCCTAAACAGAGTGCTTTTTTTATGAGTTTTTTATTTTGGGGTAGTTTGAAAAAAAGTTTTTCCTTTTTCTTGTATTTTTTTGTTTCTCTTTTATTTTGTTTTACTTCATGTAAAGTTGCAAGTAAAACTGAATTGTCATATACAAACGTTGAAACAATAAAAAATGAAATAGCAGAAATTGATAAAACATTGTCATGGAACAAAGAAATCGAGCCTCAAAGACTTGTGTCAAACGCAGATTGGTTTAATGAATCTATTACGTCTCAGATTGAAAAAAATGTAGAACTTTTGAAAATCATAAACTCAAATTCATCTGTATATCCAGAATTTGAAGATTTTGGCAGTCTGAATGATTCTTTAATGAACGCAGATTTATATAAGAAGATTGAACAAATTTTTGTTTCAGTTTCAAATAATATTTATAATGGACCAGAAACTTATTTTGATTCAAATTATCTATATAATTATGTTTTTTTTCGAGAAGATTTAAAAGAAGGCTGGAAAAAAAATTTTCATAAAGATTTTCCACATATTGTTGATTATAAAGATAGTGAAGATTCCAAAAAAGAGAATACAGTAAAAGCGACACAGTCTTCTGAGGAAAATAATTCTGTAGAAAATAAGTCCGAAGAACAGACAAAACAACCAGAAGAAAAGAAAACTGTTATCCAAAAAGAAAAGTTGTTTTCAAAGTGGATTATAGGGGAACCTTTTTTCAGCGAAGAAATTGTTCAAATTCCTGTACGTTTATATTGCAAATATGGAACTATTGATGTAACATTATATTTAAACAGGCAAAATTCAAATGCAGTAAATCTGATTACAATTGACAGGTGGAAAAAAATATGATGGAACAAAATGGTTATACCGAACTTTCGGGAATTGAAAGAGAATTAGTACTTCAATATCTGATTGACGGTAATGTTCCTGTTACACTTACACCTATTGATAAAATTCCCGATGAAAATGATGCTTCAAAAACTAAATCTATTATCAAATCTTTGACTTCACAAGTATTTCCTGTCGCAATTCGTGGTGAGCATATAAAAGTTCAAAAAAACGGTGAAATTCTTTTGGAAAATCCACCGCAATCAGTCAGTAGTTTTGCAAATCAGAATGTCAAAGTTGAATTTTATTTTAATAGAGTAGGACTTTATTTTCACACAGTTGTAAAAGAAACTTCAAACGGACTTTCATTAATTATTCCAGAGAAAATTCAAAGAATTGCTGATGTTCCTGAAGAAAAAAAATATGATATTTCGGCGATAATTTATCTTGATTGTAATACTTCAAAAGAATTAAATATAAAAGCTATTCCAGAAAATGATATTCAGCTTTTTACAAGACCTGCATGGAAATGTATTCCTTTGGAAAATCAAAAGAAGGCAAAGAAATTATTGGAAGATTTTGTAGAGCAGGCTAAGGCAGAAAAAAATGCTGGAACTGGTATTCAATTGATTGCTGTTTGTAAATATCTTACTGAAAAAAAAGTTGAAAAATTGCAGTCTTTGCAAAACAGAATGGAACCATTGACAATTTTATTTGTGGATCATGAAAGAATTGTTTTTGGAGTTCCAGCAAGTCAGAAAAAATCTTTTAATTCTAAAGAATATGGAATAAAAATTTCATTCTCTATTAATAAAGGTCCAATCAGTGCAAGAGAAATTTTTGTGACTGGAATTGTCAATAAAATCTATCAAAATGAAGAAAATGATGATATTTGTGTTGATTTCCGTTATTCAAACATGCAGGAAGAAGATTTAAGATTTTTATACGAAAAAGCAACTTCTACTTTATTTGATTGATTTTCAGTTGAACCATTTTAATAAGGAAAAATTAAAATTTATTTTGAATCAATATCATTACCATTTCCCAAAAGAATGCCTATTGATTTAAGATATTCTGTATTTTCACATATAATTTTTATAATAACAGTCATCGGCACGGCAAGAATCATTCCTACAAATCCCCAGATATAACCCCACAACGAAAGACAAACTAGAATGACAAACGGAGAAAGTCCGAGATTTTTTCCTTCAATTCTTGGTTCAACGATATTACCAAGTCCGAAATTTACAACAATCATAAAAACGAGAACAAAAATCGGTTTGCCAATTGAAGGGTAAAATTGCAGAATTGCAAAAAGAGTGGTAATTGCAACGGAAATAATTGATCCAAAAATCGGAATGAAATTCATGATAAAAGCAAGAAATGCCCAGACGATGTTAAAGTCCATCTTTAGAATCCATGTTACAAGAAAAACAAGAAGTCCTGTACAAAGAGAAATAAAAAACTTAATAGAAATGTAATTTACGGTATCGTGAGCCACCTGATGAGAAATTCTATTAACTTTTTCTTCATCATTATCAAAAGCTGAATAAATTTTTTGCTTTGTAAGACGCATTTCAATCAAAAGAAAAATACAAAGAAGGCAGATTGTAAACAGGTTTTTACCAAAAGTAACCATTCCTGATGAAAGAAAAACTGCCATGTTCTGCACAAATTCCTGGACTTTTAAAAATTTCCATACATTTTCGATAAAGCTTTTACTTTCATCAAATTCAAGATGAAAATTTTCTGCAATTATCTGATAAATTGACATGAATTTTTTTTCATATTTTGGATATTCTGAAATAATTGTTGTCAAACTTTTTACAAGCAAAGATGAAAGTCCCAGAAAGGCAACCATAAAAAGAACAAGAACTAAAATCGAAGATAAAATCCACGGAAAATGAAGTTTTGTATTTAATTTTTTTATGATTGGTAAGAGAATGAATGCGAGCATTACCGAAATAACAACAGGAAGAAATACGGAAGAAAGTGTTTTTAATAAAAATCCAGTAACAATAATTGCAAAAAAGAAGAGAATATAAAAAATTTTATTATTTCCAGAAGTTCTAAAAGGTTTTCCTTCCATATTTTTTCCTTAATGGGAATAAAAAAAATTAATGAAAGTTAATTATTCCCAATCTATTTTATTTCTTAGGTAAAATTTTGTCAAATCCACAGTATGGAACTAAAACAGGAGGAATTGTTACAGAACCATCTGCATTCTGATAATTTTCCAAAATTGCAAGCATTGCACGTCCCACCGCAATAGCAGTACCATTTAATGTATGAACATATTTATTCTTTCCATCATCATCTTTGTATTTGATGTTTAATCTTCGTGCCTGATAATCTGTACAGTTTGAAGTTGATGTAACTTCGCCATATTCGCCACCATTTCTTCCAGGCATCCATGCTTCCAAATCCCACTTGCGGTATGCAGGTGCACCTAAATCACCAGTACAAGTATCTACAACATGAAACGGAAGTCCCAATCCTTCAAAAATTTCTTCTTCTATTTGACGAAGTTTTTCATGAATTTCATCAGATTGTTCAGGTGTGGCATAAGCAAACATTTCAACTTTATCAAACTGATGAACACGATAAAGTCCTTTTGAAAACTGACCCGCAGCTCCAGCTTCACGACGGAAACAATGTGAAAGTCCACCGTAAAAACGAGGAAGAGATGCTTTGTCTAGAATTTCATCCTGATGATACCCACCCAAAGTGATTTCTGCAGTTGCTACAAGACAAGTTCCTTCTTCTTCAATAGAATAAACATTTGATTCATTTCCGCGTGGATTAAAACCGATTCCTTTAAGAACTTCTTCTTTTGCAACGTCAGGAGTGATGAACATTTGGAAATTATGCTTGCGGAGTGTATTTAAAGCGTACATAATCAAAGCCTGTTCAAGGAAAACTGCTTCATTTTTCAGATAATAAAATTTTGGACCAGAAACTTTTGTTCCCCTGTCAAAATCGATAATATCAAGCGATTCCCCAAGCTGTACGTGGTCTTTTGGTTCAAAATCAAATTTTCTTGGAGTGCCAACTTTTTTTACTTCAAGATTTTCAGTGTCGAGTTTGCCAACTGGTGCATCAGGATGAACCATATTTGGAATCTGCCTTGCTGCTTCTTCCAGAGCAATTTCAATTTCTTTTACTTCATTTTCTACGGATGAAACTTCTTCTTTGATAGCTTTTCCAGCTGCAATCAGTTCCTGGCGTTTTTCGTTATCCAGTTTTTGTTTCATAGCCTGTGCATTTTCATTTCGTTTCTGCTGAAGTCCCTGTAATTTTGTTACCAAAGCAGTGCGTTTATCATAAAGTTCTACAACTTTGTCAGCATCTGCTGTCATATTTCTGTTGATAATATTCTGTTTTACAGATTCAAGATTGTCTTTGATGAATTTATAATCCAACATAATTTTGCTCCAAATGTAATTAAATTAGTAATAATTATATATTTTTGAGTTTAATTTTCAATAGTAAAAGTGATGTTCACCTGCGAAGAAATATTAACAAGCCCCTCTTTAATAGGGGTAGTTGTGCTTTCGTTTGAGGCTGTTGATTTGAGCATCATATAATCATTCACTTGACTTACCATAGGAGTGTATTCATTGATTGATTGAACTCCTGTGATTTTACATCCACTGGCACCTGCTAAAAGAGAAGCTGCATCTTGAGCATCTTGAATAGCAAGTGTTCTTGCTTGACGCAAAGCTGTAGTTTTATCAGAAACTCCATATTTAAACGATGTAATACCATTTGCTCCGACATTTTGCTTAACAGCAACATCAATAACAGAACCTGCAATTTCTGTGTTTCTTATGACAACAGAAATCGAATTTCTAACAGTATATTGTCCAGGATAGTTATTTGAATTATCCTGTGTGATGGAATAATCTGAAGTTGAAATATCAGATTCTGGAATTCCAGTTTGTGTGATAGATGTGAGAACATTGTTTGTATTAACTGCATTTTTTTCAACGGCTTTAGAAACGTTCCAGTCAGTTGTTTTTACTAAAAACTTAAGGTAAATCAAATCTGGTTCAACTGTAACACTACCATTTCCTGTAACTGTAATTGTTTTTGGTGTTTCTGCTTTTTCCTGTGGCTGTTTAATAACACAAGATGAAAGCAATAACGCACATCCTCCAATTACAGCAAAATTTTTAATCACTTTTTTCATAAATTTATCTAGCCTCCAAATAGAATCGCTTTAAATATATTATCCGTTTATTTGCATTGTCCCAATATCTGCTTGCTGGAAAATTTTCAACAAGCAGAGAATATGAGTTTAATGCTTTTTTGATATTTTGAATTTCCGATTTTGCTTCGTAACATTGTCCTTGTAAATAAAGTGCTTCGTCTTTTCCTATATCACTTTTTTCAAGAATTTTTTCTATTTTTTCAAGTGCGAACGAATATTCTTTTTCATTATATAAAAGTTTTGCTTCTTTTAATAGTGTTTTGGGGTCAAAATCTTCTTTTTCTTCTATTAAATTTAATTTAGCAGCATCATTTGAATTTGAAATCAAACTTTCTTTGTCTTCTGATTTTTTTTCTGTAAAAGTTTTCGTTTTTTCTTCAAAATCAGTTTGTGGTTCAGTTATTTCAGAAGAATTATTTTCTGGAGAAGCAGGATTTTTATCATTTTTCTGAACATTTTCTACTGTTTCGTCAGAAAATTCAGTATTCTCTTCTTTTGAAATCTCATTTTGCTGTTTTTTTGACTGCATTTTAAATTCTGGAGCTTTTATGTGCGTTTTATTAGAACCTTTTTCAGAAAGAATTTCTACTTCTATATAATCTTCAATATATTCATTTTGCAAAGTGTCGTTTTTTGTAAAATGTAAGATTTTTGTTCCTTCAATTTTAGCCTGAAATGTAAAATTCGTGTCAGAAGTACCAAGTTTTCGCCCAAAATACGACAAATCTTTGGAACCATCTGTTATGCCCATATAAATCCAACCTCGTCCAGGATAAGAAATGTCTAAATATTCCATTCTTTTTAGAGTGACTTTACGGGAAGGAATAATTATTTTCTCTACTGATTCTGTTTTATCCTCTGGATTTGCTGAAATTTCTTCTTCTAGCGTTTCGGTATTGTCATCATTTGTAATATCTATTGTAGAATTTTCACTTTCTATAACTAAAACAATGTCATCGTCTTCTTTCTGCTGATTTTCGTCTTGAACATTATCAGAATTTTCTTCAGTTCCAGATTGATTATCATCTTGGATTTCAATGTCTGTGACATCTACTTCCAAAATAGAATCATCTAATTCAGTTTGCTCGGTTTGATTTTCTGGATTCTCAAGTTTGTTTTCAGGTTCTGGTTCAAGCGTAATGATTTCAGGTTCTTCAATTTCTGGTAAATCATCTTCCAGAAGAATATCATCTTCATTGTTCGATTTTGTTTCCAAAATAATTTCTTCCTGTTCGATTATTTCCATTTGAGGTTCATTTGATGCATTTGAATCATCAGAATTTGAATCAGAATTTTCTATTGTAATTAAATCTTCATCTGTTTCATTTTGATTTTCAGAATCTGTCTGATTTGTTTCTTCATTTTCCTGAATTGTATCCTCACTCTGTGAATCTATTATAGGGCTTTCAAAATTTTCTTCATTTACAGGAGTTTTTTTGGAAGCGCAGGAGATAGTTAAAATAGAACAAAAACAAGTGATTATGAACAAACTTTTTTTCATGGAGCAGCTCCTATAATTTCGTTAATCATTTTATCATTTGATTTTGAAAGTGAGTCAATGTCTTTTTGAGATGGTTCGGTAAACCAGACTTGAGCTTCTTCTTCTGTCCATTTTTCTTTTTCTTTTCTAGAAAAAGTGTAGTCTTTTGGAAGTTCAGGTCCGTTTGGAATCAACGGTTTTTCAGAAAGTTCCAGATGATTTTCGACATAAACATTTTGTGATTCTTTTTTTTCTTTTGGTAAACAAATCAGCAGAATTATGCAAAAGATAATCACAAAAAATAAACCTGCCAGAAGAAAAAAAACTTTTTTATTATCAAAATAAAGTTCTGTAATTTTATTTTTAACTGATGAGAAAACTTTTTTTATTTTTTCAATAAAATTCTGCATTATTTCATTCATGAAAAATACCAAAAAAAAAACAAATTGATTACTGCCGTTTAGGAGGTCTTTGAGGAACGACAATGCCTTCTTCCTCAGGAACATCTTCTTCAACAAAATCATCTTGTGAACGGTCAATTTCTGCACCACGTTTAATATCTTCATCAAGACGGAGTGCAATCATCTTGCTCACACCAGATTCTTCCATTGTAATTCCAAGCATTGTTGACGCACCCATTACAGTTTTTTTGTTGTGAGTGATAACAATATACTGACTCACACTTGCAAAACTTTCAAGTGCTGTAACGAAACTGGAAACATTTTTATCATCCAAAGCGGCATCAATTTCATCCAAAAGACAAAATGGACTAGGGCGCACTTGATAAGTCGCAAAAAGAAGTGCAACTGCAGTCATTGTCTTTTCTCCACCAGAAAGCAGGGCAATGTTTTCAAGTTTTTTTCCAGGCGGCTGAGCGTAAATATCAATTCCTGAAGTTAAAATGTTTGTAGGATCTGCAAGTTTTAATTCAGCACGTCCACCATTAAAAAGCCTTCTGAACATATTATGGAAATTCTTTTTAATCTGATTATATGTTTCAAGGAACATTTCAGCAGATTTTGATTTAATTTCCTCGCTGACACGAATGAGATTTTCCAGTGATTTTTGAGTATCTTCAAAATTTGTGCGCTGTCTTTCATATCTTTCTTTGACTTCACCAAATTCTTCTGGTGCCATGAGATTTACCGTTCCAAGTGACTGAAAATCTTTTTTTGTCTGAGATAGCTTTTCGCGTAAATCGGCTGCTGGAACTGTGATTTTGTACATTCGTTCTTCAAATTCCATCAAATCACGAGAATATTGTTCCTGGAAATTCTGTTTTACGTTTCGAATGTCATTATCTGAAGAATTGATAGAAATTGTAAGTCTTTCATATTGTTCCTGACAACGGTTTTGTTCTTCTCTTTTTTTGTTTAAAGAGTCACTTTTTCCTGAAACATTTTTATTTGCTTTTGCGATTTCAGCATCAAGTTCATTCATTTCTTCTGCAAGTTTTTTTCCACGATATTCAATTTCTGCAAGTTCATCCTGATATGTGTTTATCTGGTCTGAAATTTCGTCTGCACGTTTTGTTTCAATAAAAAGTTCATTTTCGGTTTCTTCCAACGAAGCTTTTTCGCTTGAAATCTGCCTGTTGAGCATGGTGATTTGGCTCTGACTTGCAGAAATCTGTTCTTTCATCTGAATTTCATTTAATTTCAGTTTATTTAAAGTTTCCTTGTATTCTTCAATTTTTGATGAAAGTGTTTTGTTTTCTCCGTGAAGCTGTGAAATCTGGTTGTTTATCGAATCAACATTCTGAATATTTTGATTAATCTGTTCATCGATATCACGTTTTTTTGTCATTACTCCCTGTGGAGATAAAAATTCAGTGATAAAAGCCGGAGATGCATTTTGATATTCGTTGATTGCAGTTTGAATTTCGTTTAACTGCTCAAATGTGTCTTCAAATGCTTTTTCTGCCTGACAAACGGCATCTTTATAATCCTGTGATGCAAGATTTTGAGCAATCATATCGCCAAAAATATTTTTTCGTCCTTCTACAAAAATTTTCAGCTTATTGATTTTTGTTTCAAGCTCTTCTTTTGCTTTTTTAAGTGCATTTTCACTGAATCCTGCATCCTTGAGTTTTTCATCAAGAGTTTTTACAATATCTTCAGTAATTTGAGCTAATGTAGATTGAAGGTCAAGACGCTTTTCTTCAAGTTTTTGAATTTGATTTTTAAAACTATCAACTTGTTTGTCATTTTCAGTGATTTGAGAACTGCTTGTTGTGATATTTTCTTCAAAAGATTGAATATTTGATTTTATATCGTTAAGCTGTTTTGTTTTTGTGTGAAGATTTGCATTCTGTTCGTCTATTTCTTCTTGAATATTGTCAATACGTTCCTGAATGGAATTTCTTCTGCCTTCCAGAGAGTTAATCTTCTCTTTTAAAATCATTGCCTGCTGATTCTGCTGTTTAATCAACTCCATCTTACCGTTTTTTTCCTGACCGATTGCTAGAAGACTTGCCTGTTTATTATACAGATTATCCTGCATTTCTTTGACTTTATCCATGTTTTCGGAAATAGTGTTGTTTATTTCTTCAATTTCCTGTCGGATTTTATCTCGTTTTTCAAGAATTCTTTTTAAGTCTTCTTCGTGATGTGCTTTGTCCTGAACAAAACTCTTTAATCTTAAAAGTGCAAGATCTCTTTCGGTTTCATAAATTTCTTCTTTATATTTTCGATATTTTATTGTTTTTTCAGATTGAACTTTAAGAGTATCATATTGACGTTTGATTTCGTTCATTGCAATCTCAATCTGAACCATATTCTGTCGTGTTTTTTCCAATTCTCTTTCAGCTTCAGCACATTCTGTTTTTGAACGACTTATTCCAGCTGCTTCTTCAAAAAGGTATCGTCTGTCTTCAGGTTTGCTTGAAAGTATCTGGTCAATTTTTCCCTGTTCCATGACTGAATATGCAGCTTTTCCAACACCAGTATCCAAAAAAAGTTTTCTGATTTCCGTAGGTCCAGCCGGACGTTTATTGATAAAATATTCAGCATCACCTGACCGGTAAAGTCTTCTTGTAATAGCAATTTCTTCTTCATCAAGTGGCAAAAGACCTTTGTCATTGGCGATTGTAAGCGTTACTTCGGCGGTATTCAAGGCAGGACGTCGTTCAGTTCCATTAAAAATAACATCTTCCATTTTTTCGGCTCGAAGATTTTTTGAATTGCGTTCAGCCAAAACCCATTTAATTGCATCAACAACATTACTTTTTCCGCATCCATTTGGTCCAACAAGTGCAGTAATTCCTTCTGCAAAATCAATATGAGTTTTATCGGCAAAAGATTTAAATCCATGAATATCAAGACTTTTTAAGAACAAAATAAGCTCCAGTTTACTTTTTTTTTATGAAAACCCAAAAAGAATAATAGGACAAATGTCGAGTTTTAAATTTTTATTCTTTGGGTGGCTTTTTGCTTCGCA
>CAMEET010000018.1 GCA_945915085.1 uncultured Treponema sp.
TTTTTTTCTTTGGGTGGCTTTTTGCTTCGCAAAAAACAGGCTTTTCAGGGTTCCGTACGCACTTCGTGCTACCTTCATTCCTTCGCTCCGCTTCGGAACTGGCTTCGCCAGCCCTTACAATCCTTGCCACGGTTTGTAAATCAAATACTCGAAATTGAACCTATTAAATTATCTTATTTATAGAATAGAACTTTTCATTATCACTAGAAAATCCAGTCAAATCATCCTCATCAGCCCATTGTACTTCGATTTGATTTTTTATTTTTCCTTTTGAATACAATTTATTACACTTTGATTGTAAATATAATATCACTTCTTCTTTTTTTTCAAGTTTTTTTTCAAAATTAACTCGCAATTCTTTTATAAACCCATTCTCATACAAAAAAGAAGCAAAATTTCTTGTATTGTTAAAAAAACAGGAAAGATTTAATATTTCTATTCTATCAGAATCATTCACCAAAACACGAATATTCCCTTCCCCAATTTTTTTTTCATTTCTTATAATATTATTTTCAAAATTATTCTTTGTAAAATACTCACTATTTTCTTTTCTTAAATCAACAATTTCTTTATTATATAGATTTTCTAGAATACAAAAAGGAAAAATAAACCAACCACCTTTTCTGCTGTTCATAGAGTTTACAATTCGTTTCTGGTTTTCTTCCTTATTTTTCTTCCATTCATTTTTATTTCCAAAATATTTTTCATTTTCATTAAAAAAATTATCACCATTTAAAAAATCTATAAAGTCCAATAGAAAATCATTCGAAATTTCAATTCCTTTTTTTTGCAAAATCATTAAGATTTCTGCAGCACTTTTTTGTTGTTTACCAAATTTAACTGACATATTATGAATTTTCATAAACAATGGAATATCAAATTTCATTTTAAGTTGCTTCATCATCTGAAAAACAGTTATCATGGTGTTATCAGCTGGCAAACTTAATCTTGAAAAAAAACTAAAAAGTTCTTCATTTTCAACAAGCTTTAATGGAAAATTATCTAACTGAATTTTATAATTATTTTCTATGGAATTATTGTTTTGTAACGGCTTTAGAAAAATCGTATTATTTTTTATAGAAATTTTTGCTCGAAAAACTTCGCCGTTTTGTAAAAAAGAATCAGATTTAAGGTTTACTCTTACACCAGCAACTATACCAATATACTTTCCTTCTCCATTCGAAGAAACAATTCTGACATTAACAAGAGAACCTTCTACAATTTTTTGCTCTTTTAATCCCGCCTGAGCAGCTTGAGCCGAATAAACAGAAATAGTTTGCATAAAAAAGGTATGCAATGCAATCAAAAAGAAAGCAAAACACACCTGAAAAATTGAAAACCCAAAAAAAAATTAGTCATCATTTCTAGGTTTTCAATTTATCCGCACAGAACGGACATATAAATAAATTAGTTCTGAGCAGTTTCTTCTGCAGGAGCTTCTTTTGCAGCAGCAGCGGCATTGGCAGCAGCATTTCTAGCCTGCATAGCAGCAGTAACTTTAGCACCAACCAAAGTCTTAACTTTTGCATCCTTACCAATCTTATCACGCAAGTAATAAAGTTTAGCACGACGAACTTTACCAGGACGTACAACTTCAACTTTTTGAATACGTGGGCTGTTATAAGGGAACACACGTTCAACACCTACTCCGTAAGAAATCTTGCGAACAGTAAATGTTCTTCTTGCTCCCTCATTTTTTTTACAAAGAACAATACCTTCGAAAATCTGGATACGTTCAGTTTTACCTTCAATAATCTTGAAATAAACTTTTACAGTATCACCAACATTAAAATCCTGAGCTCCAGGACGTTTCTGTGATTCTTCAATTGTTTTAATAAGATCCATAATGATCTCCTATTTTAGCATTCAAGCAATTAATCATTAGCTTTTATTTTTTTGATTTTTTCTTCTTTTTAGGAAGATGCTTATCAAAAAAAGATTCAGTTATTTCCTCAATCATCATTTCAGCTTCCAAAGAAAGTTGACCTTTCATTCTGGCTTCACAAATCAAATCAGGTCTGTTAGCCATAGTTTTCATCAACCGTTTTTTCAGCCTCCACTTTCGAATTTCCTCATGATTTCCGCTTAGTAAAACAGCAGGAACCTTCATACCCCTCCATTCTTCAGGATGAGTATACTGCGGATATTCCAAAAGCCCATCACAATAACTTTCTTCTTGCAAAGATTCATGTGAAATCACACCGTCCACCAAACGGTAAACAGTATCAATCACAACTGTAGCCGCAACCTCCCCAGAAGACATAACATAATCCCCAATCGAAAGTTCCAAATCTACATACGAATCGATAATTCTCTGGTCAATACCTTCGTATCTGCCACAGATAAAAACAAGTTCGTCCTTGTGACTAAGTTCTTCAGCAACTTTTTGTGTAAGTTTTTTGCCACTAGGAGTAACATAAATCACATACTTCTTTTTGGCATTTACACTATCAAGTGCGTTAGCAAGAGGTTCGCAAAGCATCAACTGCCCGGCTCCACCCCCATACGTTCCGTCATCACAGCAATGGTGTTTATCATAAGCAAAATCCCTGATGTTCACCAAATCGTAAGCAATAATTTCCTTTTTTACAGCCTTGGCCATGATTGAGTTTTCAAAAAAAGCCTTAACAATATCAGGAAATAAGGTCAGCACAGTAAATTTCATGGAATTACTCCAGAATCCAGAGGTGCATCAATTGAATTGTACCATTTTTAACATCAACTTTTCCAATAAACTGCTCATTGAAAGGCACAAGAACCGTTCTAGTAGTTCTTTTTTCACCATTTCCCAAACACTCAGAATTATCAGAAAATTTTACATCATCACTAATACAACTGCAACTCTCGGAGAGCGAAACTTCAAGCAAGTAACCAACTCCGCCTTCCAATACGTCTGTAATTGTCCCTACCGTCTGCACAGCAGGTGCATCCAACGTTGCCGGATCGCCATTCTCCTGAAAAACAAGAGAACAATTTTTCAAATCTTCAATGTACCACTCGTCTTTTTTCAAAGGCTTGCAATACTTTCTAGGAACTAAAATCTCCCAACGGTTATACTTTTGTATCTCCGAATCAGAATTAATCCCTTTAAACTTCACATAAGCTACAGCATGCCCGATACTAACCGACTCAACAAAAGTCTCTCTACACACTTCGCCATGTTTCAGCGTCACTTCCTTCAGATTAAGAAAATGTTCATAATCACCAGAAGCACTTTCCACTTTACATTCACCCGAATATCCATGAGAACCTCGAATGAATCCAACAACCAACTGTGCTTTTTCCATCAGCAATATTCCAAACTAATTATCAAGAATATCAAGACTGTAACGTTTACCGTCTTTCACAGCCGAAGCACTTAAAACAGTACGCATAGCTTTGGCAATTCTACCATATTTTCCGATAACCTTACCAATATCACCATCCGCAACTTTAAGTTGAAGCACTTTACCTTTCTCGCCTTCAGTTTCAGTAACAGTCACAGCTGACGGATCATCGACCAATGATTTTGCGATGTATTCAATCAGGTCTTTTTCCATTTTCTGCTCCCGTTACCTATTTTGCCTGTTTTGCAGACTGAACATTAATCAATTTCTTAACAATGTCAGTAGGCTGTGCACCAACACCAATCCAGTACTTAGCTCTGTCCAAATCAATTGAAACCTGAGCATCTTCTTTTGCGATTGGCTGATAAGTTCCAATTTCTTCGATACAAGCACCGTCACGAGGCTTACGTGAGTCCTGAATAACAACACGATAGCATGGACGTTTTTTTGTACCAAATTTCTTAAGTCTGATTTTGACCATTTTATCCTCCATGGCACCTTTTTGGCACCAAATTTTACAAATTTAAATACAAAAAACCCTATTTTGAGTATTAGAATATTATTTTATAGTAAAAAAAGTTTTTATTCAATAGACAGGACACGCATTTTTATTTTTTTTATACTAATGGCGCAAATTTTCATTCCAAGACGGCTTTCGCACTTCGCTAACGCTCATCCTCCGCGCTCGGCTACGCCTCGCTTGCGGTGGACCGCTTCGCGGGTGCTACACCCTTGGCGCAGAAAACCTTGAAATGAAAGCTTTCATTCTCTCTGTCTGAGGATTATTTATCACCTGATTTGGTTCTCCCTGCTCAACGATAACTCCTCCATCCATAAATATTATTTCGCTTGAAATATCACGGGCAAAAGCCATCTCATGAGTTACAACAACCATCGTCATTTTTTCAGCTGCAAGCTCTTTTATAACAGCAAGAATCTCACCAGTAAGTTCAGGATCCAAAGCAGAAGTTGGTTCATCAAAAAGTAAAACTTCAGGTTTCAAAGCAAGAGCCCTTGCAATCGAAACCCGCTGTTGCTGTCCACCGCTCAATTCACAAGGATAATTTGCAGCCTTTTCAGAAAGCCCCATCCTTTTTAGAAGTTCAATTGCAGTTTGTTCAGCTTCCTGCTTTGTTTTTTTCAGAACCTGCATCTGAGGATCAGTAATATTTTTTAAAACAGAATAATGCGGAAAAAGATTAAAATTCTGAAAAACAAGACCGCTTTTCAAAATAATTTCATGCTTCAACTTTTTATCAGCATACACACCGTTTTCAACCAGTTTTTTTCCACAAATTGTAATCGAACCATCAGTCACATCCTCAAGCTGAGAAATGCATCTTAACATCGTAGACTTCCCAGAACCGCTTGGTCCAATTATCGAAAGAACTTCACCTTTTTTTACAGAAAATGAAATTCCTTTTAAAATCTCCAAATTATCATTAAAAGTTTTCTTCAGATTTTCAATTTTTATAATCTCTTCACTCATCTTTCAAAAACTCCTAATTATAATAACTAAGCTTCTTTTCCAATTTCTGAAAACAAACTGAAACAATCCAGTTCATAATAAAATAGAAAACTCCAGCAATAAAAAGCGGAACAAAAGAGAATAAAGCCCCTTGTCTTTCTTTTGCAACCATCAAGAGTTCAGAAACACCAATCACAGAAACAAGAGCTGTATCTTTTACAAGCGTAATAACTTCATTTCCCATTGCTGGAACAATTCTTTTAATCACCTGTGGTAAAATAATTCTAAAGAAAGTCTGTACAGAATTATAACCTAAAACTTTAGAAGCTTCATATTGACCTTTTGGAATTGATTCAATACCGCCTCTGTAAATTTCTGCAAAATAAGCAGAATAATTTATTGCCAGCGCAACAATAGCGGCAACAAATCTATTCCACTTAAATGATACATCAAAACCTTTAAGTACAAGCCATCTTATAAAAAGTCCAGGACCAAAATAAACTACTAGAAGCTGAAGCATCAAAGGAGTTCCTCTTATAATCAAAAGAAAAACATTTGTGCAACCAGAAAGTAATTTATTTTTGGACATTCTTCCCATTGCAATCGGCAGTGCCAAAGGAATTGCAAAAATCAGAGTAAGAATAAAAACTTGAATAGATGTAACCGAACCCGATAACATCGCCTTAAGCATTTTGATGTATTTATCGTCCATAGCGTTTTCTTTTATTTAATTACAGAGATATCTTTACCAAACCATTTCTTACCGATAGCTTCAACAGTTCCATCTTTCTGCATTTCAAGAAGAATATTCCAAACTTCATCACGTAATTCAGGCTCAGTTTTTCTAAATCCAATTCCATAACCTTCATTTGCAAGTGGTTCTTCAATTACAACAAAAGGCTTTTTTGTCTGTGCAATTGAATAATTAGCAACAACACTGTCCATTACAACACCATCAACACCACCAATATCAAGGTCATTCAAAGCAGTAATATTATCTTTGAACATTATTGTATTACCAACAGAACTTGCAAAAGTTGGATTATCTTCTACAGCTTCTTGTGCACTTGAACCACTTTGAATTCCAACAGTTTTTCCTTTCATGTCAGCAAGTGTTTTAATTCCACTGTCAGCCCTCACAACAAGAACCTGATCATTGTTTAAATAAGCTTTTGTAAAAGAAAGTGCATTTTTTCTTTCTTCTGTAATAGTAAATCCATTCCAAATACAATCGATTTTTCCAGTTTCCAATTCCATTTCTTTTGCATCCCAGTCAATTGGCTGTGCTTTAAAATTTACACCTAGTCTTTTTGCAACTTCTTTTGCAAGATCAATATCGTAACCTATAATTTCATTGTTTTCATCACGATAGCCAAGCGGAGGAAAAGAATCATCCAAACCAAGAACAAAAGTTCCTCTTTCTTTTAATGCTTCAACTGCATTTTTTGTTTCAACGTTTTTGTTTTTTTTACAACTTACAAAAGAAAACAAACAAGTAAGTAACAAACCAATTCCAAAAACCTTTTTCATACAAACCTCACTATTTATTTATATAAATTCTCAAAAACTAAATCCCATTCTTCTTTATCAGAATCAATAGTCTGGTTTTTGATATTATTCTGAACAAATTGTTCCAATACATCTATTTGTTTTTGCACCTGTTCACTCGCAGGACCACCAGTAATATTCCTGATTTCAACACATTTTTTCGAAGTAATCAATTCAAAAATATCATTTTCAAAAAGCTGTGAAGCTTTCTTATATTCAGAAAAATCAAGTTCTTCTAACTTACAATTATTTTCAATCGCACTTCTCACAAGTTTTGCAGAAATGCCATGTGCTGTTCTAAAAGGCATTCCTTTTCTTACAAGATAGTCTGCAACATCTGTAGCATTTAAAAAACCGCCTTCACAAGATTCAGACATCTTTTTTCCATTCCATTTTGCAGTTCTTACCATTTCAGAAAATATTCTCAGACTTGAAACTACAGTATCGTATGCTTCGAAAAAACTTGATTTATCTTCCTGCATATCACGGTCATAAGACAAAGGCAGTCCTTTCATCATCGTAAAGAGTGCTATCATATCTCCATAAACTCTACCTGTTTTTCCACGAATTAACTCTGCAAAATCAGGATTCTTTTTTTGTGGCATGATAGAACTTCCAGTTGACCACTTTTCACTCAAATCAATAAAGCCAAATTCTGTTGTCGCCCAATAGACTATTTCTTCACACATTCTAGAAAGGTGCATCTGAATGATTGATAAATCTGAAATAACTTCCAAATAATAATCTCTATCTGAAACAGTATCAAGCGAATTTAAAGTAACATTTGAAAATCCGTTTATTTCAGCTTCATATTCTCTATCCAAAGGTAAACCACTCCCAGCTAAAGCACATGCACCAATCGGAGAAAAATCAATTCGACATTCAGAATCACAAATACGATTATAATCTCTATAAAACATCCATGCCCATGCACACAAATGGTGAGCCAATGTTACAGGCTGTGCGTGCTGCATATGTGTAAAACCTGGAATTAAAGTATTCTTTTGATTTTTAGCAATTTCTATAAGAACAAAAACTGCATTATTTAATTCTTTTTTTAATACAGAAATCTGATGCCGCAAATAAAGTTTTTCATCCAAAGCAATCTGGTCATTTCTACTACGACCTGTATGTACCTTTTTACCAGGTTCACCTACTCTGTCTGTCAAAGTAGCTTCTATAAATGAATGAATATCTTCGGCAGATAAATCTATTTTAAATTCTTTACCATCTGAAGTTTTACCATTTATTAAATCTCGTTTTATTGACTCCAATCCTTCAATAATTTTAAACTCATCTTCATTTGAAATCAAATTCTGTTTATAAAGCATTTTTGCATGATTGATGCTTCCTTCAATATCAACCATCGCCATTCGTAAATCATCTTTGATAGAAGTTTCAAAACTCACAGCTGCAGCATCAGGTCCTTCCAAAAAACGTCCATGCCATAAAGCAGCATGATTATCAGTAGTAATTGTTCCGTGTTCCATAATTATCAATTATATAGAAATTATAAGCACTTTTCAATTATATACAATGCAAATATTTAAAATAAAAAATCCCCATTTCCATTACAGAAACAGGGATTTATAAATCACTTTATGTTAGAACTTATTTGTTCATTTCATCAAGTGTAGCCTGCAATTCAGGTTTGCGAGCTTCAATTGTTTCAGCTGGATCACGACCACCACAAATATCCCAAGATACAGGTGCATAATTCAACCCAGGAATCAACCAAGCTTTCCAAGGAACTGAATTATCCATCATATACTGCATTGTTTCATCAACTGCACGTGTATCACGGAATCCAGCATAGTATCCTTCTTTCCAAGCTTCTTCATCTTCATATCCTGGAGTTGTTGTTGTCCAGAAGTCGATGATTTTCATAATCTTGTTTACTTTGTCCTGTGAATAACAGTTAGGAATTACAAACATGTTATCACTGTTCAAAGTAAAGAGTTTTCCATCACCATTTGGTCCAAGTGGGAAACAAGCCATACCCCAGTCATCTTTCATTGTAGCAAGAAGACCGTTTGGCTGTGCATCATATTCATGATTTACATAGAATGCTACTTCACCATTTGTAAATGCTGTTTTGAAGTAGTCCCAAGCAGCACCTTCAGCCTGTGGCATCTGATAGTTTACAAACATTTTTTTAGTCCAGTTCAAAGCTTCCATAGAATTGTCTGATTCAAGGTTCAAATAGTATTTTCCATTTGAATCCTGATCAACAATTGAACCACCATTTGCTTGTAAAGCAGCCCAAGTAAATTCTGAGTTGAATGAAGCCATAGCATACTGATCGATTACACCATCGTTATCTGTATCTTTTGTCAAATTAGCACACATTTCTTCGAATTTTGCCCATGTCCATTCACCACTCTTCTGAAGATCATAGATTACATCTGGATCATATCCATTTTCCTGCAAAACTCTTTTGTTCCAGAATATACAATGACGTGGTTCTGGTTTTCCATAAGCGAATGTATAGAAAGAATCTCCACTCTTAAGAACATCAAGAACAGCTCTATTCCATTTTTTATTTGACCAATCAACATTTGGAACTTTTGACAAATCAGCCCAGAAATTAGCTTTAAGACCAGATATTGCAGAACGTCCATCAACAATGAATACACGTGCATCATCACCACCAGTGATACAGTAGTTAGCTACTTCAGTTGGATGTTCACCCCAACCTGCCAAGTTTGTCTGTACTACTTTGAAATTGTAAGTATCCATCATCCACTGACGGAAAGCTTTTTCATCTTCCTGCTGTTTTGATACAGCTGGAGCATCTGGGTTTGACCACCAGTCATAAATTGTTACTTCCAATCCACCAAAGTCATAGATTTTTCCTGTAGCTGGATCTTTCTGAGCTTTTACACCCTGATATTCTTTGCTACCACCTTTAGCAGAAGAACCACCTTCTTTTTTGCTACAACCAACAGCTGTAAGAGTACAAACTGCAGCTAAAGCCAAAACAACTTTTGAAAGTTTTTTCATAAATATAACTCCTTTACTTTTTTGCTTTTAGCAATTAAACACTTTAGAAATATTATATCACATTATTTTGATAATGCAACATTTTTTTTTACATTTTTACACCAGTACTTGCAAGACTTTCAACAAACAATCTCTGGCAGAAAATGTAAAGAATAATCAAAGGAAGAACTACAAGTAAAACACCAGTAGACAAAATTGCATTTGAATAGCCTTGAGGTGCAATTGCAGTACCACCATTCAATTTTGCAAGATACATACCAAATCGTTCTACCAAACTTGATATATTAATAGAAAGAACTTGAAGTCTTCCTAAGAACATATTTGAATAGAAACTATCAGTCCACTGCCATACAAAAGAGAATAAGAAACAAGATGTGATAATTGGTTTTGCTCCTGGAACCATAATTCTAAAGAATGTTTTGAATGGACCACATCCATCTACATATGCTGCTTCTTCAAGTTCAAATGGAAAACCTAAGAAAAACTGTCTGATCATAAAGATATAAAGACCGTTTTTAAGTCCCATACAACCGAGACAAAGCATTATATATGGAAGAATTGAACCACGCAGGTTAATAGTTTGTCCAAAGAAATTGAAATATCGGAAGTGTAAGAACAAAGATGTAGAAATTGTCTGTGGTGGAATTACGATTACAAGTAAAACACAGAAGAACCAGAATCTTTTTAATGGAAACTGGAATCGTGAAAAACCATAACCAACAAGACAACATACAAATACTTCAATAACCGAAACGAGAATAGATACCCAAATTGTATTAATCAAAGTAGTTTTATAGTTCAAAAGATCAATTGCAATCTTCCAGTTGCTCAAAGAAAAATGTTTTGGAATAAGTGTGATAGTTGTATCATACAAATCCTGCTCAGCCATAAAACTAACTGCGAGTTTGTTCAACAATGGCTGAATAATCATAAAACACATTCCAAAAAGCAAAATTGCTCTGAAAATTGACAATGCATATTTTTTTATAGTTTCATTTAAAAGAATTCCATTTGAAGCTTCATTTCTTTCCCAGAAACTTCTTGTATCCACAGAAGGATTAGTGCTTTTATTTTTTTTAGTCATAATTGTATACCACCTTCGAAATAATCAATGAACTTATACCTATCAAAAGCATACAAACTAAGAAGTAGATCCAAGCCATTGCAGAACTAAATCCATAATTCAACTGGATAGACATTTGTTCCTGGATTTTTTTCATAATTTCATTATCAGTCTTCATGAAGAAGTCTATGATTGTATAAACCCAACAAACAAGCATCAAAGGACTAACCATCGGAACTGTAATTTTCCACAAACTTTCCCATGCAGTACATCCTTCCATTTGAGCAGCTTCATACATACTTGGTGAAATATTCTGCAAACCTGAAAGGAAGATAATAATCTGAATACCTGAAGCCATTGCAACATCATAAATTGAGTCAATTATTTCAAAAAGTATCTTAAACATTTTTTCACTAGTTGCGTTTACACCACCAGTATTTGAAACAAGTATAGTTTCAAGAACCTGCGTTATGGAATTAGAATTTCCAGCTTCTTCGATAGTTTCTTTGAGCTGTGACATCAAAGCATTACTATATTCAAGACCAACAAGAACACCAGACGAAAGAATTACTGCAAGGAAGAAAATTGAACGTGCAAGTGTTCTTCCTTTAAACTTCTGATTCAATAACAATGCAACGAAGAAACTGAAAACTATAGTAGCCAAAGAGCGATACAACATTGTTTCCACAGCTTCTGTAAGCATTCTGTTAAACTCAGGGTCTACCAAAAAAGCTCGTTTGAAATTTCCAAACTGATTTGGAATTAACTGAAATCCTTCATTCGAAATGATTACTTCGCACATACTCATCCTGAAAGATTGAGCAAGAGGTTTAATCATAAAAAAGATGAACCCAAGAATAAATGGTAAAATAAAAATATATCCATAAACAGCTCGTCTACTTGTCAAGCCGATTTTAGATTTTTTCTTGGAAAGAAACTTTCCTTTTAATTTAGTTGTTTCAGCCATTTTATGCAAACCTCCTATTTAACAACCTTATATTGTCTTGCAGGAACAGAAACATTTTCATCTTTATAATCAATGTATCCAAAGTTAACATATACTTTGTATCCATTTTCATAAGATGTAACAGTAACTGAATCAGTCAAATATTCATGATTTGAAATCAAACTGTTTTTTACTTTTCCCATATTATTATCATATTCTTTATAAATCTTTGGAAGTTTTTCTTTCCAATTGTCAAAACAAGCAGAATAATATTCAGTAAAATCTGTTTCCTGAATTGATTTTTCTGTTTCTCCCATGAACACAAAGAATAATCCTGCACCACATTCAGCAGATTCAAGTATTACCTGTTCCTGTTCATAACTAAGATTTAACGGAACTCCTGCATAATTTTTGTAACCATGAAGTACAATCTGATAGAATGGAACAGTTTCATCCAATATAGCATATTTATTCCCATGGAATGTCATATTTGTGATAAAATCTGCATTCTTTATAGCATAATCGTTTCCTGAATTAATCATCAAAGAAAGTCCAGCATCTTTTACATTCTGCATTTTTTCAACTTGATTTATTCTTGCCTGAGCTCTTGTTAATTCTCTATCCTGATTATAATCACCAGAAAGAATATATCCATTATCTTTATATGAAATATTTACTCCATATTTCTTTGCATTTTTCAAAAGTACATCTGAAGCTTTTGAAATCACACTTGAACGTAAAAGATAATATGGTGTGGTAGTTTTTAGTTTACCATACCAAATTGGAGAATAATCGTACAATTGACAAAGATCATCACTTACAAAACGTGCTGCATCACGATATTTATTAAAACCGTCTGTTATACCTGAGCGATGAGCTGTCTGAACTGAAGCATCAATATAGAATTTTGCTGATGTATCTTCAATATCCTTAACCATTTTTGTAAATCCAGATTTTCCACCCAATTCTTTTACGAACTTGAATTTTTTAAGAATTTTTTGTCTGATACCACCGTTAATTCCACCAGAAAGTTTAACATTTGCATTTTTAATGCCCATATCATCAATCTGTTTTACAATTTCAGCTGTCTGACTATATGTTGTAAGTTTGTATGGTCTGTTCTTTGGAAGACCAAAAACTTGTTGCATTTTATCTACAGCACCTACAATTTCAACTGCTATTGGTGTTTCAGTGACATTTACAGTTTTTTCTTTTCCAAAAAGATAACTTCTGTAAGCTTTTGCCATATCAACATAACTTCCGCCATCCACAAAAGTATAAACTTGCTTGATTTCTTCACCTTTTGGAAGATTATTTTCATAAGAGAATTGTGAGTTAATATTTCTTGCAGATACATCAAATTGTTCACGGTGAAGCATTTTATAATCTGCACGAACATAATTGTAACTTCCAAGTTTTCCTGCAATTTCAGCTGTAAAACCAGCATACTCTGCACCAGCAACTGGCATTGAAATAAAACTACTTTCTCCATAAGACATACCAAATACAGGGAACGTAATTCTTGTTTCAGTAATTTTTGCTTTTCTATCAGTTCCATAATCCCAACCATATACATCAGCATAATAAGTATTTTGTTTGGTTTTTCCGTTATTGAACTGCATTAAACTTCCGCTTCCTTCAGGAACAAATATAAATCCTTCGTCATCTTTACCAGCAGCTCCAAAATAAGGTAAAACAGAAAGTTGTGTGATTGGATATTTAGTTTTGTACCCTATTTCATCGAACGGAACTGAAACATAAAGATTATTACTATCAATAGAATATTTCACTGTAATGTTGAAACCAGGTTCATCTTTTACATTTGTTTCTTTATATAATTCCTTGTTTGCTAAATAATCTTCATAAGTATAACCAATTTCAGTAAACATCTGTTCAAGTTGTTCTTTTTGGAATGGTTTTACATTATCAAAAAGAAGATAAAGATTTTTCTTATCTAATTCAGGATATTTTTCAAGATATTCTTTTTTTTCATCTTCATTTCTCATATTTGCATATTCTAACTTCTTGTAAGAACGTAGCATTGTTCTGCTTTGAGTTGTTGAAAGTTTCTCCTGATACTTTTCAAGTTCATCCTGATACATCATCAATGGAAATGTATATTCACGTTCCATCTGTCCAACTGTATAATTTACAATTACTTCATTTCCTTTCTTTTCAACTGAATAGAAATTTCTATTTACAGAGTTTGAATAGAAATCATAAAAATCGTCAGACCCATTTATTGTTGAATATTTCAATATAAATGGAGCTTTCATATTATTTTTTTCTTTTGCCAAAGCAATAGGATCACTGTCAGCATCAACAGGATTTGAATTCCAAATATGACCTGTAGATTTCTGTAACACTGTAAACTGAGTTGTTCTTGGGTTTAATTCAAAACGAATTTTATTATTTTCCAAAACAAATGATTCTGGCATTTTTTCTTCTTCGTAAGAATAAAACTCCAAACCAGTTTCTGTTTGTTTTTCAACATTAATCAATCTGATTACGATGTAAGTTAAAAAAGCTGCAATCGCTAAAAATATTCCTAGTTCAACATAAAATTTTGTCGTTGGCTTATGAAACTCAATTTTCTTTGTTTTCATTGCCTTTGGACGTCCAATATAGCCTTCTGGATATTTATTTTTTTTCTTATTTTCGTTTGCCATAAATATTTCCTTTAATCATTCAGTCTGATTTATCAGTTCAACCTGAACACAACTTCTCTTCCCAGAGAAATAAAATATGCTACACCCTGAGAAATCATACTAAAGAAAAGAAGCATGATAAAAATAAATACAAGCATTCCAAAAATAGTAATGATTGTAAATAACAGAGTTTTTCCAAAACTATACTGATGAATCATCATCATCGCCATAAAGATAAGAATAGCACACCACATTAATGAAATGCTATCAAATACTGTATAAAAAGAACCTTCTTCTACAGTTACGAAATTACTCATTATAATTAAAGGAATCTGAATCAATACATATGGAGTTAAAGCATAAGCAGTTCCCATATAAATATCTCCAAGATGACCTTTACCATCAAATAAGGTTGTACAAGCCCAATTACATATACAGAAGATTGCAAGTGGAAGTATAATTGAAGCAATTTCAATTAATACGTTTACATCTTTTTCCCAGTTTACATCAAGAAACAGAAAACTTGTAAAACGTAATTTCCAAATATGAACTAAAAGAGTCATTATTACCAAGAAATTTGCTGCAGCATATGAACCTCTTTTAGCATGGATTAAATCCCAATAACCATCAGCAGGATGTGTAATAACATGCAATGAGTACCTTAATGTAGAAAAGAAATGATTATAAGTTTCCTTCCGTCCTAATTTTTTAAACTTATTTGTAATATAACTCATAATGATTTAAGCTCCCGTCTAAATGCAATAATGCGTTTTACAATAAATGGAACAAGGATAATTACAAGAATTATTGCAATACAAATAGCACCATTTGCCTCAATCCATTCCTTTCTATAATACATAAAAGCTTTTGAATAGAATTTCTTTGCTCGCTTTAGTTTGAAACAATCCATAGCTTCTTTAAACTTATTTTGACGTAAATATGATTTTCCAATTCCAATATAAGCCTGATCGTAATTTCCATTATATTCCAAAACTTTTGACCAAGTATCTGAAGAATCATCATATAAACCTTCAGAATATTGTTCAGTTGCCTGATAAATCATATTACCATATTCTGTTGGAGTGAATACTGTGATAGAAGCATTCTGAGAATCGAGAACAAAAAGGTCTTTTCCAATGTGTTCGATTGAAGAAGGCTGACGGAAATAACCATCAATATTACCTCTGTTTCCGAAAGCAAAAAGCAAGAATCCCTGATTGTTATAAGCAAAAATACGTCCGCGAGATTCATCTAATGCAAGATAAACTTCGTTGTCCAAAACAGTAATATCAGAAAACTTAGATGGATCTTTAATTCCGGCAGCATTTGACCACTGAACATCACCAATTGGAAGATAATATGAGTTTTTTACAAGAATATCTGAACCAAGTGCATTAAGTCGGCGAATAGGCTTTGCTTTGTCAGATTTCAAATCCCATTCACTGAATGTTTTTGTTACAGCAAAAATAAATCCTTCTGGATCCATATATGCATTACAATATTCAGTAGGAACAAAAGCCTCCATCTGCTCACGCTGTGCACGTGTGGCAAATTTCTTCCATAATAAATCTGTCCAATCGTACATTACTTCTGTAGCACCGTAAAATCCTGTAAATGTTCCATCATATTCATATTTAATGAAACCTTTGTTTACGTTTTTTGCAAGAACATAAGTTCGGCCTTTTGAATCGGCTACAACTCGCTGAGGAAGGAATTCCTTTCCTTTTACATATGTTGGATCATCTGGTTCATAAAGTGCAAATATATAGTTTAAATCCTTGTCAAGTTTTACAACTCTACCATTTTTTTGATCTGCAATATAGAAAGAATTTTCTTTATCAATAAATAAATCTGTTGGAGATGCAAAAGTATTGATAACACCTTCTGGAGCGTTGAAACTATCAATAACTCTGATTAATTCAACCTGTTTCTTTTTAGTATATTCCAATTCAATGATTCGATTATTATCTGTATCAAGAACGTAAACAAAATTTCCTTTACAGAATAATCCCTGTGGATTTCGAAGACCAACTTCAAGGTTCAAATCATCTGCATAAAGAACATGAGAAACACGGTAAACATCAGGTGACTTTTCGATTTCACCCCAATAATCATAAATGTAAGTATCTGATTTTGCAAAAGCCATTGCACTAAGCATAAAAAGGCTTGCAATTGCTAAAATTATTTTTCTTCTATTCATATACTAATCCTTAAGACCTGATGTAGCCATTGTTTCAAGAATCTGACTCTGAGAGAAGAGGAAGAATACAATTGGAACAGTCATTGTAAATACGATAACTGCTGTTGATTGTCCTGTTCGGGCAATACCACCAGCTTGAATCTGACTCAACGCATAAGCCATCATTTTTTTACTTTCTGTATAAATGTATGTTGTCTGAGGGTTATTCCACAAACCATTTATAGAGAAAATCGAAATTGTAAGCCATGCAGGTTTTACATTAGGCATTACGAGTTTCCAGAAAATTGTCATTTCACTGGCACCATCTATTTTTGCAGCTTCAATCAATGACATCGGGAATCCTTCCATAAACTGTTTCATAAGGAACAATCCCAAAGAACCACCAATAGCAGGAAGAATCAAAGCCCAATATGTGTCTACCATATGAAGTTTACACATAATCATATAGTTAGGAATACCTGTAACATAACCATTGAACATCAAAGCAACTACTGCAACTCTAAAGAAAAGTTTTCCACCAGGGAAATCATATTTTGCAAGAACATAAGCAGCCATAGAAGCAAGAATTACGTGTCCCAAAGTACCAACTAATGTTATGTACAAAGTATTAAACAAATATCTACTGAAAGGAACCCAAGACTGACTTAATGTAATGAACAAATCAGTATAGTTTCTGAATGTAGGATTGCGAGGGAAAAATGTTGGCGGATTCTTCAGCAACTCATCAAGAGGTTTCAAAGAAATTGAAATATTGAATACTAATGGGAAAACCATTATTACAGAGAAAATTGCCAGAAAAATGTAAATTCCAATATCACCACCAATAGAACGATTTGGTTTTCTTCTATGTTTATAGTGATGGATTTTTATTTCATTCGATTTATATTTATTATTCATTTTTCAGAACCCCCTTATTAGTGTCCAACTCTGCTCAAGAGAGACTGAATGATTTTGTTACAGATAATCATAGCAAGGAACAAAACTGTAGCAATTGCTGATGCATAACCCATTTCAAAACGAGTATAACCATAGTCAAACAAATGTGTTACTACTGTTCGTGCACAATAGTCTGTAGATGGATAACCTGCAAGGTTCATAGGAACATCACAAACGTTAAATGCCTGTGTGATAGACATAACTGCTCCGAAAAGTAACATTGGTTTCATGTTTGGCAAAGTGATAAACCAAAGTTCCTGCCATCTGTTTTGAATACCATCGATATATCCAGCTTCATACTGAGATTTATCAATACCTTTCAAACCAGCTACGAATGAAAGGAATCCTGTTCCCAAAGACATCCACAAGATGATTGGAATGATAATTTTCATAGTATATTCTGGGTTTGTGAGGAATGATATCGGCTGATTTATAAATCCGAACTTAATCAAAATATTGTTTACCCAACCATATCTATCATCACTGAATACGGTTTTGAAAATCATGTATGCCGAACCTGCAATCGAAGGTGTATAGAAGAAGAAAACAACAAACATTCGCACTTTGTTTGGAAGTTCATTAATCAACCAAGCAAAAATGAATGCCATGATGTATCCAACCGGTCCTGTAATGATAGCTACAAGGAAAGTATTTTTAACAGCAGTCTGGAATACTTCATCTTGCAAAAACAAGTTGATATAGTTTCTTGCACCAATAAAATCTGGTTTTTCCAAAATATTAAAGTTTGTAAAACTGTAATAAATTGAAGTCAACATTGGTAAAATACTAAATGTGATAAACAAAATTGCATAAGGCAACAAGAATAAGTAGCAGAATTTTAAATTTTTTGCTCGTCTCGTTGTGTCAGCAATTTGAATCTTCTTTTTGTTAAAATATTTAGTCCAAATTTCACTCATAATTTACTCCTCAACTGGAAGATTGAATTCCTGACGCTTTCGAGTCAACTCTTCATTTACTTTACGAGCATAATCGATAAGAGTTTCGCGAGGATCATCTTTTTCGTTATAAACTTTTCGAATACCATTTGATACATGGCGTGGTGTGTAATAACTTCCAGGAACTTCTGGAACACCAATTGTTTCATCAAGAGAATTCAAAAGAACTTCAATCTGCTGAGAATTCCAAGGAAGCTGTTTCAAAGCCTCAACGTTTGCAGTTGCATAACGAGCTGAAGGTCCCATTACAGCTTCGAGTTCCCTACCAAAACGAACTTGAACATCTGTAGAAACCCACCATTTCATGAATTCCCAAGAATCAGCCATTCTTTCTTCGTTTTTCAAAACCTGTTTCCAAGTTTTCTCATCAATATTTGGAGCAATTTCATCTTTTACTTTTTCTGCAAATACTGAATTATAAGAAATGTCTGTACTGCGTTTTGAAGGGTCAATATCAGACATATCGAGACCTTTTTTAATCATGATAGTACAAGCTGTTGAAGCAACATTTGAACGGTCAATCGAACCATCTTCTCTTTCAGTTCCCAAAAGATAAGTAAAGTCCCAAAGTCCGCGAATTTCTGGAGCTGAAACTGTAAGTGTGTTATAAGCTGTATAGTTTTGGATACCCAATGGCATTTCACCAGTACGGAAACGGCTCAAGAAGTCGTAAATCTGAGGAAGTCCATAACTATTGAAGAAACTTGTGTACTGTTTGAAAGCTCCAATTCCTTCTTCTGAATCAATAACTGTTTTTGTACCAGTTTTATTATATACACTTCCACCACGCTGATAAATCATAGAATAGAATGTTAAAATATCACCTTCAGCTGTTGCGAGTGTCGGATATGGAATACCAACGTCAAGATTATTTCCCTGCAAAGTAGGAAGGATTTCAATCAAATCATCCCAAGTCTGTGGAACTTCAACGCCAAGTTGTGCAAGAATATCTTTTCTATAGAACAAAAGGTTGAAACTTTCTGTTTCTGGAAGAGCATAAAGTCCACCATCATATTTATATCCTTCATAAGCACTAGGTTTAAAGTACTTGAGGATTTCATCACAATCATCAAATCTTCTTAAATCTACTACTGCATTACGCAAAGCATAATCTACTGGAAGACGCTGATAAGCTGAAATTACTACATCAGGTCCATTTCCAGCAACAACGGCTGTAAGAAGTGAGTTAATGTTGATGTTTTTTACGTTTACTTTAATTCCTGTACTTGGAGAGAAACTGTCATCAATCATATTCTTGAGAATCTGACTCTGATCACGTCCTGTTACAATCCAAACTTCAATTAAGTGTTCAGCATCTTTTTCATAAACGTTACCAAGACTTGAAGAATCAACAAAGAATGATGAGAAGAATGCTGCAATTTCATGAGCTGCATTTTTGAAGAAGTTTGCTTTAACAGGTTTAATTCTATCATTTGCACTCTGAACAAGAATATAGTCAATATCAAGTTTTGATTCTGTCATTGTAAGTAATGACGAACCTAAAGATGTAATATTATCTTTAAAATTGGCAAAAGCTTTTGTGATTTTATCAGGACGTTTATAAAACTGTTCGAGCTGAATTGCAAGTGTTTCTGCAGGAGCAATTTTATCTGATTTTTCACCAGTAATAGAAATAAAGCGGTCAACCTGCTTGTAAAGACGTCGGCTTTCGAGCATCATAGCTTCAACTTCATCAGGATATACTTTATCAATCTGATAATCACGATACTGATCTGGATAAGAACCTGTCAATACAAGAATTGTTCGGTAAATACTGTTCAAACGGTAAATACTATCCTGCAAATCATTGATAACTGAACCGATTTCACCTAAAGTTACTTCAAGTCTGATTCTGTGTTTACCTTTTGAAAGATTGAATTTATATGGATTTGCATTTTCATCCTGCAATGTTACAAGATTCCAATCAGAACTATATGGGAATCCAACTGATTTTAATGGTTCAATCGGGATTTCTCCATCAATATAAACTGAACGACAAGCAACATAACCACGCTGATACAATTGACGCCCTTTAATCGAAATTGTATACCATCCATCTTCTGGAACTTCAAATTCCCATTCAATCCACTGTCCAGGAGATTTCCATGAATCGCCACCAGAATAGTTTAATACAGTTCTAGAAACACTATTTGGCTCTGTTGTTGCTGATGAACGGTCATAACGTGCAAACAATGATGGGTCAGATCTTACTACAGAATCTTCTCCCTGCACTTTTATCTGAACACCTGTACCTGTATAGTTTTCAGGTTTTGATTTCTGTTTAGCAAGATATTGTTCATAAGTATCAATTTTATTTACAGGAACCAATCTAACTGAATTAATAGCCATTGGTTCATTTGTTGATTCAAATGTTATTTTATTTTCGCCTTTTTTGAAATAGAATACATACGGGTCAACTTCGTATCCTAAATCACTTGTGAGTAAAACCTTTTGGAATTCAAAAGATTCAATCTGTGTCGGACGAATACAGTTTCCCTGATTATCGTATTTTACTTCTTCGCCGTCTTTCCATAAACGCTGAAAAGTCAAAATATCTGCACCACTGAAAGGCACTTCATCATTTATGTAAAGAATGCGTTCCATTTCGATATTTCTTGATGGAACAGCAATATATTCCACTTCAAGATTATACAATCCCTGTTGTGGAACATCGACAAACCAAGTTACAGATGAACGGTCATCAGTAACAACAACATTTTTTCCATAATAATCATTTTCAATATGAGTGCCGCTTGACAATTCTTCATCAAAATTGAAAATATCTATTTCTACTGGTGCTGAAGCGTTTTTTACATTTTTGTGTTCCAACTGGTATTCAGCATAAGTTTTAGAAGTAGATTTTACTCCAACTGATGTTGTCAAGTCATAACCTTCATATTTCTCACTGAAATTATTATCAGGAATAAGACTTGTGATTACAACAAGCGCAGCAACTACCAAAATGGCAATTATTACGTTGCGTAAAGTTTTGTTTATTTTTAATCCTACCATAATAGAATTTATTATATCATAACTTTATATATTTTACATAGGACTTTTTTCCGAATTTTTGATTTTTTTTTATGATTTTTATAGATATTTGTTATATTTATTTTTTTATGAATTTAAACAAAAAAAGAACTTGCACTATTTCTTTTGACTGCACGTACACTTTTCTTATCTGGCTAAATAGTTGGTTAAAAACGTGGCAAGGATTGTAGGCACGCTGAAAGCGGCCACCGCAACGAAGCGTAACGTAGTGAAGCGGAGTGAGGAGGCTGGAGCGATAGCGGAATGCCGGAAAGCCTGTTTTTTGCCGGTTTGTTTCTGCAGCTTGTCAAAGGAAGCAAACCGGCAAAAAGCCACCCTAATAAAAATTATTATTTTTGTGATATTTCATTTATTTTTTAAAATAACTGTCAAATTCTTCATCTGAATGGATTTTATTTGATTCTTCTCCAAATGTTTTTTTATTTTCAGAAGATTCTTTGCCATGGCTGTCGTTTTCATTGCAATTTGCACTTTTCATATTGTCGATATCTTCATCATCAAAATCTGGTGAAGGAATTACGATTGCAGCAATCAGATAAAGAAGAATTCCTGCTCCTTTAAGAAGCGCAAATACTACAAAAATTAATCTTACAATTGTAGGGTCGATTTTGAAATATTCAGCAAAACCGCCGCAAACACCAGCAATCATTCTGTTTTTTTGTGATTTAGTCAATTTCTTTTTCATTTTAAACTCCTAAAAAAAGTCAGGAAGATTGTTTCAACAATCGATTGACTTTTTTTTTACGCACATTCGTAATGTAATGAGAATGTGCAGTAGATAAAAAAGTTTGCAACGCAAACTTGTGGAAAAAAACTTTGACGCTATTTCAGGCAAAGTTTTTTTCCAACACTCCTATTTTATTTTTATAACTACACTTCCCATTCCACAGTTTACAGAGAAATGATTTTTCTTTTTTTCATTATTATAAACTCTGCAAACTCCACTTCTTTTTTCTGAATTAAACTTAAAATCGCCAAGCCCAAGTTTGACATCATAAGAATAATCAGAAGGATTTCCATTTAATTCCAATTTAACAGCACCCATTCCGCAATCTATTGTTGTAAATCCTTTTAGCTCACCAGAAAGTTCCAGATTTCCCATTCCGCAGCGGAAATTTGATTTTTCGGAATTAATTCGCCCAAAAACTAGATTTCCAGCACCGACATCAAAAATTACATTTTGACTTGAAATGTTACATCCTTTTGTTCGAAGATTTCCAGCTCCAATATTAATTTTCAAAGAATTAAGGCATGCATTTTCCGGAATTGTCACGAGAAATCTAGGAACAATTCTGGCCCCCCTGTTGTGTCCCCAAAAATTAAAGTTCAGTCTTTTATTGTTATTTACAGTTAAAATTCCATCCTGACTTAAATAACAATTCACACTATCCGAAGAAACTCCTCGAGTTTCAAGGCTGTATTTATCGCCACTAATTAATACAACATCTGCAGCACCAAAATTCAACACTAGTTTTTGAACTTTTTCTGATTCAAACTCAAAATACAAGTTTTCATCCTGTTCAAAATTTTTGCTTTCTTCTTTTTGAGATTCGTCTTCTTTCTCAGAAGTTTTTACCGGAACATTTGCAAATTTTTCTATTATAACTTTTGCAAGTTCTTCAGGACTCCCCAATTCATTAATAACTTTCTGATCATCATTTGCTTCTTCAAAATAATCTGAATAATATTGAAGAGCTTCGTTCAATTCATCTTGAGTCAAAGCATTTAACTGCAATTTCAGCTGACTCAAATATTCCTCTTTAGACATAAAACCTCCTGTTAATCTGTAGCTCAAAGATGCGCCAAATCAAAAATCAATTTCCCATTAATATATTATTCACATTGTTTGAAAAATTACGCCACTCATTTCTATAATTATCAAGAAGAATCATGCCATTTGAAGTTATTTTATAATAGCGTCGGTTTCTTCCTTGAAATTCCATGTCATAAGTTTCCAGACAACCATCTTTCTGCAGGCGACGTAAAACAGGATACAATGTGCTTTCAGACACATCCATTATTTTACGGACATCCTGCGTGATTTTATATCCGTATGTTCCACCTTGACTGACAACAGACAGAACTACGGCATCCAGCAAAGCAGAGCCCGCTGTGAAAATCATGAAAACCTCCAAAGATTTTTTTTCAGTACAATATTATTTATAATTTTATATTATATCTTATATAATATTATGTCAATAACATTGTTCAAAAAAAAGCCCGAATCTTAAAAAAAAATTAAGTTTCGGGCTTTTTTTTCATTAAATTTATTGATTCAATTTTTTAGAATCCATATGTTGCAATAAATACTCCAGCTGCAATAGCAGTACCGATTACACCAGCAACATTTGGCCCCATTGCATGCATCAAAAGGAAGTTTGTAGGATCTTCAGACATACCAACTTTATTTGCAACACGGGCAGCCATAGGAACAGCAGATACACCTGCCGAACCAATAAGAGGATTGATTTTTTCTTTCAAGAAAAGGTTCATAAATTTTGCCATCAACAATCCGCCTGCAGTTGCAACACAGAATGCAAGCAAACCAAGAAGAATAATACCAAGAGAATTTGGATTCATGATTTTTTCAGGTGTCATCTGTGAACCAACTCCAAGAGAAAGAAGAATTGAAACGATATTCATCAATTCATTTTCCATTGTTTTAGAAAGACGTTCAACAACACCACACTGTTTTACAAAGTTACCAAATGCAAGCATACCAATAAGAGGAGCTGCAGGTGGCAAAAGTAAAGCTGTAATAACGAGAAGAACAAGAGGGAACAAAATCTTTTCTGTTTTTGATACAGGGCGAAGCTGTTTCATTTTGATTAACCGTTCTTTTTTTGTTGTCAAAGCTTTCATAATTGGTGGCTGAATCATTGGTACAAGAGCCATGTATGAATAAGCAGCAACAGCAATAACAGCCATCATTTCAGGTGCAAGTTTTCCAGACACATATATTGATGTAGGACCATCAGCTCCACCAATAATAGCAATTGCAGCAGCCTGTTTCATTGTGTAATCAATACCAGGAATGAAGTTCAAAAGAGCAACACCGAACAAAGTAGCAAATACACCAAGCTGAGCAGCTCCACCAAGCAATGCCATTTTTGGATTTGCAATAAGAGGTCCAAAGTCTGTCATAGCACCAATTCCCATGAAAATCAACATTGGGAAAAATTCATTTCCAACACCGGCATTATAAATAATATGAAGCATACCATGAGGAGCATCTCCCATGCCTGCACCTGGAATATTTACAAGAATTGTACCGAATCCTATTGGAATAAGAAGAAGAGGCTCAAATCCTTTAGCTACTGCAAGATATACAATCAAAAAACCGATTGCCATCATGACAAAAGACTGCCATCCGGGAACTGTTTTTCCAGCAAACGGATCAACAGATTCAGCTGCTTTTACGGCTGCTTCCTGTGCTTCAGCAGCAGCTTTTTCTTCTGCAGTTTCTGTGTGAATCAATTTGTAAATTCCAGTATTTTTTCCAATATTTGTGAAAAATCCCTTGATGGAAATGCGAGGAATATTTTCTGAACCTTTTACTATTGTTGAACTTGCAGATGTTGACTTTGATGCATTTTTTGCTGATTCCGAAGATGAACCGCATCCTGCAAAAGACAACACTAATGCAATAAGACAAATAATAGCAGAAGCTTTTAAAGCTCTGTATTTATCTTGATTTTTATTTAATTCTGTTTCCATTACTGAACCTCTGCCAAAACTGCACCTTGAGAAATCTGACTTCCTGTAGCTGCAACAAAATGAATCTTACCTGCAGCACCAGCTTTGATTTCCAATTCCATTTTCATAGATTCAACGATAATAACTGTTGTATCTGCTTTTACTGAAGAACCTTCTGCAACTGCATAACGAAGCAATGTTCCTGCAACTGGAGCAGAAACAGGTTTTCCCGAACCACTTGCTGCAGGTGCTGCAGCTGGAGCAGCAGGTGCAGGTGTTGAAACAGGAGCTGCTGGCTGTGGAGCAGGAGCAACTGGAGCCGCAACAGTTCCGCCAAGTTTTGCAATTGCCTGCCCTGCCTGAATCTGTGTTCCTGTAGGAACTGTAAATGTTACTTTTCCATCCTGAGGAGCTTTTACTTCAAGTTCCATTTTCATTGATTCCACGATGATAACTGTATCACCTTTTTTTACCTGTGAACCATCTGCAACTGCATAACGGAGCAATGTTCCTGCAACTGGAGCGTTGATATCAACACCGCCACTTACAGCTGGAGCAGCACCTGCTACAGGAGCTGAACTAACTGCTGGAGCGGCACCTGGAGCACCAAATGTTACGTTATATGCAGTTCCGTTTACATTTACAGACATATTATCGCCTGCAGGACCTGTTGTAACGTTGTAAGCAGTTCCGTTTACATTAATTGTATAAGATGAACCTTTATTTTCTTTTGGAGCAGCAGCTGGAGTTTCTTTTTTTGCAAATGTAGATGCTGCATCAACAGGACCGTCTGCGCGAGTCTTAAAGAATTTTGTAGCAACCTGAGGGAACATTGCATAAGTGAGAACATCTTCATCAGAACCGTTTCCACCAGCTGCTTTTGATTCTTCGACCATTTTGTCCCATTCAGGTTCAATCTTATCTGCAGGGCGGCAAGTCATCACTTCAGTCATCTTGTTCTGAGCGAGAGCCTGTTTTACAACATCTGGATTTGCACTTGTTGGAAGAGCACCAAATTTTCCTGTTACAAGATTTGCAAAGTCTGCTGTCATCATCTTGTAGCGTCCCTGAATTACATTGAATACAGCCTGAGTTCCAACAATCTGAGAAGTTGGAGTTACAAGTGGAACATAACCTGCATCTTTATGAACTTTTGGAAGTTCTTCGAGAACTTCGTCTATCTTATCGCCAGCACCCATCTGTTTGAGCTGACTTTCGAGATTTGAAAGCATTCCGCCTGGAACTTGAGAAAGAAGAATTCGTGTATCAGCTCCCAAGAATGCAGATTCAAGTGAAGAATAATGTTTGCGAACTTCACGGAAATATGCTGCAATTTCAAGAAGAAGTTTTGTATCAAGTCCTGTATCGTAATCAGTGCCTTTGAGCATTTCTACGATTGTTTCTGTTGGTGAATGAGATGTTCCCATAGACATTGAAGAAATTGCAGTATCAACAATGTCAGCACCAGCTTCAATTCCTTTAAGAAGAGAAGCAACTGAAAGACCAGTTGTTGCATGTGAGTGAATTTCAACTGGAAGATCAACTTTTGATTTGATTGCTTTTACAAGATCATAAGCTTCGTATGGTTTTAAAAGGCCTGACATATCTTTGATACAGATTGAGTCAGCACCAAAATCAGCATAAGTTTTTGCAAGTTCAGCATATTTTTCGTTTGTGTGGAAAGGTGTAACAGCATAAGAAATAGCCATCTGAACATCAACACCAGATTTTTTTGCAGCTTTAGTTGCACATTCCATATTACGAGGGTCATTACAAGCATCAAAAATACGGAAACAACCGATACCGTTTTTTGCAGCTGTTTCAACAAATTTTTCAACTACATCATCAGCATAATGTTTGTAGCCAAGAAGATTTTGAGCGCGAAGAAGCATCATGATTTTGTTATTTGGAAGAGCTGCATGAAGTTTTCTAAGTCTTTCCCAAGGATCTTCATTCAAAAAGCGGATACAAGAGTCATAAGTTGCTCCACCCCATCCTTCAATATATTTGTAACCTACTTTGTCAAGTTTATCACAGATAGGAAGCATATCTGCAGTAGTCATACGAGTTGCGTGAAGACTCTGATGAGCATCACGAATTACAAGT
This sequence comes from uncultured Treponema sp., assembly GCA_945915085.1. Taxonomy (GTDB): domain Bacteria; phylum Spirochaetota; class Spirochaetia; order Treponematales; family Treponemataceae; genus Treponema_D. The sequence goes on from CAMEET010000018.1 coordinate 26,948, forward strand.
TCTGAAATTCCAACTTTAGCCATTTTATTTCCTCTTAAAAAAAATATTTATGAATTTAATACTTTGTCATGAACTGCAGCAGCAATTGCAGCTACAACAGCATCATTATTTGCTGCAGAAGAAACTGTCGATGCATTAACATTTGCCGAAGTACCGACTGCATTAACTGAATCAGTAGGTTTATCAAGATCAAGTTTCAAGGCATGAAGAACAACATGAAGAAGTTTCATTCCTAAAATCATGATAATAATAAAACTAAACACAACACACATACCAAGCAGAGTTAAAAGACCGCTCTGTCCAAGCATTTCAGTAATAGTCATAATTTTATCCTAATAATAAAGTGATTTAAAAAATCGAAACATAAGCCCCAATTTTACAAACTTATTATAGTGAATTTCTAGTAAAAATTCAATATTTCCTGTCAATGATAAGTAAAATGTATTAATTTAACCAATATTTTAGAGAGAAGAAATTCTTAATCTACCTTTTGCACCACTATTATTTGCCACAGTTTATAACTTGAAATACAAATTTTAGTTAAGCAAATTTGAATACATTATTGAACATTCTGATATCACAAATAAAATCAAAACGAACTGGTTCTTGAATTTAAGTTTCTTATCATCAAAAATTATATAAAATGCAATGGTTGCAAGAGAAAGCAAAGTTCCTGCAAAAAAAAGAACTGATTGAATGTCCGGAATAAAGAAAAGATAAACAAGCGAGAAACAATTTAACAGCGCAGAAGCCAAGAACAAACATGAAAAGCTGAGATATGATGAAAAACTTTTTTTGCCGCCAAAAATCAAAACGGCTAATAAAAGAACAAAATATATAGAAGAAGAAAGAATAATAAACCACAAAGGAACGTCAATAATGTACAAAACTGATTTATATAACTGAATCCAACAGAATGTAATCATGAAAAAACTTAATTTACAGAGTTTTCTCCCCCAGTTTTTTTCTTTAAAAAGATAAAAAAAATGAGTTAAACTAATAAAGAAAACAGAGCCGATTGTAAGAAAAATGATATGTTTGGAATCAGGAAGTCTATTCATCAGGAACTGTATATTTAATACTCCAGTCAAAGGAAGAGGAAAACAGCTTGAAATTCTGCGAATATTTTTTTTCTTAAATATAGAAGAAAAAACGTAAATTCCTGTGAATAAAATTATACTGCCAAAAAAAATCCAGTTTATCAATGTCATAATATTCCCGGTTACATTGTCAGGGCATTATATTTTAGCCACCCTGACAGTATGATTATTTTTCCATTACATCGTTCCAATCGTAAAGATTGCCCTTCTGTAGTTTTCCAGTTTTCAGGCAATTATCAAGTTTTGAAAGACATTCAACTGCACCAACAGCAAAACCTTCGCGACTTCTTGCAGTGTGTGTTATCTCGATTGTATCAGCAGTACCGTCAAAGAAAACTTTATGTGTACCTGGAATATTACCACAACGTGTTGAACTTACATGAAGCTGATTATTCTGAGGACGTTCGTGAAAAGCATCTGTTACGATTTGTGTTTTTGAAGGATAACCGTTCATTACGCGACGTGCAATTTCCAGCGCCGTTCCACTTGGACTATCTGCTTTCTGATTGTGATGAGCTTCCCAAACTGCAACATCATAATCTTTGTATTCTGACATAATTTTAGCGGCTTCTTCTACAATCTTGTAAAACATATTTACGCCGATTGAAAAATTTCCAGCCGTCATGATTGTTCCACCTACACTTTTTGCCAATTCTGCAATTTCTGTGTGTTTGTCATTCCAGCCAGTTGTTCCTACAACAAGTGGAAGTCCTAATGGTAAAAGTGCTTTGATATTTTCAATTACAGAAGATGGATGTGTAAATTCAATTATGCCTTCTGCTCCGCTTGATTTTACTGCACGACACAATGCCTGAGAATCATTTTGTGGAACAAGACAAGATGCATCTTTTGCAAAACAGTCGATTGTAACAACAACTTCATGCCCCGCACGTAATGCACACTGCTCAATCATGTGTCCCATTTTTCCATATCCAACTAAAGCAATTTTCATATTTCCTCCATCTATCTGTTAATCCGATTAAATTATATTAACTAAAATATGCAGAATGAAGAATTTGGACTGTTTTTTCTGCCTCATCATCATCCACAATCATACTGATATTTACTTTGCTTGCTCCCTGGCTTATCATCTGAACGTTGATTCCTTCATCGGCGAGAGCATCAAAACCGCTTGCCAAAATTGCCGAAGAATGAGCGGCATCACAAATAATTGTAACGATTGCTTTGTTTTTTCGCACTGAAACTTGGCTTGCCTGTTCCAAATCTGCAATCAAACCTGACAAATCAGATTTTGTATTCACTGTAAGGGAAACTGACACTTCTGATGTTGCAATTACATCAATGCTAATGTTCCACTTCAAAAAATTATTGAAAATGTGAGCTAAAAATCCTGCAGCTCCCAACATTCTTGAACTTACAATATCAATTAAAGTAATATTTTTTACTGTTGTGATTGCACAAACTGGCGGAACTTTTCCTGAATGTTTTTCTACGATAATAGAACCTGGACTTGAAATATTGTATGAATTTTTTACACGAACAGGTGTTCCAGTTTTTCTGACAGGAAGCATAGAACGAGGATGAAGAACCTGTGCACCAAACATAGCAAGCTCCTGTGCTTCTTCATAAGTAACTTCAGAAACAGGCTTTGCATTTTTTACAACGCGTGGGTCTGTAGTCAAAATGCCGTCAACATCCTTCCATGTCTGAACTTCTTTTGCATGCATAGCAGCACCAATCATTGTAGCCGTTAAATCAGAGCCGCCACGACCGAGTGTTGTAATATTTCCTTTTTTGTCTTTGGCAATAAAACCTGTTACGATTGGTATTCTGTCATCTTCTCCATTTTTATATGCATCAAGATGATGAGGAATATTGTCCCAAACTTCATCAAGTAGTTCAGCAGACATAAAAGAAGAATCTGAAAGAATTCCGATATCCCATGCATCATAAAATTTTGAAGGGATTCCCTGTGATTCAAGATAAGCTGCCATCATCCTTACTGACATTCTTTCACCAAATGAAACAAGATAATCACGGGAACGCTTGCTGATTTCTTTCAGCATGGAAATTCCAGTGAGCAACTGATGTAATTCAGACAAAAGTGATTCTATAGTATCAATTTTTATACCCAGTTCCTTTGCAGTTTCTTTATGAAGTTTTGCAACTCCTTCAACATCAACAACACCTTCCACTGCTTTATCTGCAGCTTCCAAAAGATGGTCAGTTGTATCACCCATTGCTGATAAAACAACTGCAGGACGCTCACTCTGATATGCTTTTATAATAGAAGCAACATGTTTTATTCTTTCAGCGTTAGCAACAGATGAACCACCAAATTTCATAACGATCATAACAGATACCTTCCAAAAAATTATGAACTTTCGAAAATTTATAATCAGTCTGCACCAAGCAGACAATTCTTTATCAGGACTATCTCAACAGAACTTATAAGACAGTCTTTCTGTTTATTATACCAAATTGCATTATGAAATAAAAGTGAAATCAACTGTTTGCGTCGGAATATCAACTTTTTTCATTTTGAGCATTTTGCTTTCATTTAATTTTATTTCCATACAATTTTTCATAGTTGTCTGCATATCAAGTTTTGGAATTAAAAACAAAGCATCATTTCCCCGCTTATCAATGCAAAATCCTTCATACTCATTTTCAGGATTCTGAAGAAGATAAACAAGTTTCCAATGTGTATCACTGAAACGACTAGCTTTTTTTGCCGCAATGGATGCAGCATCTCCAGCAGCAACACGTTCTAGCATTTCATCTTTTCCCATCAAATGACGTTTATCAATAAAAGCACGAAGCTGCTGATGTGCAATCAAATCACCATATCTTCGTAACGGAGAAGTTACCTGACTGTAAAATGAAACTCCAAGACCTGCGTGCCGTCCGGGAGTAATTCCAACAGAACGTTTTCGCATGCATTTTATTTTTGCAAAACTTCCTGCCCAGCCATCGGGAATTTGCGGAGGAAATTCCGGTGCTTCCTGACTTACAAATGGAAAAGGAATCTGATTTTTAAAGGCAAATTTAGCAGCACCCTCACCAGCTAAAATCATACATTCTGCAACCATTTCATTGCTTTCGTATTTTTCATCAGGTTCAACCGTAACTTTTTTTGTATTTTTATCAACAAAAATATCTACTTCAGGCATTTGAATTGTTACTGCACCGTTTTTTTCACGTCGTGCTTTATTTTTTCTAGCTAAATCAAAAAAAACTTTCAATTCTGGAGAATCTTTCTGTTGTTCTGCCTGAGCATATGTTAATCTTTTTACTTGAATAGTCGTTTTATAAACTTGACAGTCAACAATCTGACTTTCTTCATCAAGATATATTTTAAACGAAAGTGCATTAGATAGCTTTTTTAATCCCAAAGCATAATCTTCTAAGCAACTTTCACAAAGCATTCTTGAAGCTCCTTCAGGAATGTAAAGTGTTGTTCCTCTGTCTCGAGCTGCAATATCAATAGAAGAATCTGGTTGCACAGAACTTGCTGGATCTGCAACATGCACCCAAAGACATTCACCATCAAAACTTATTGCATCATCAGGATCGGTAGAATTTTCTCCATCAATCGCATAAGCAATTTCATTTAAAACAAGCCGCTCTTCTTCTGGCATTTTTCCAAGCTGTTCGCGTGCAGAATCAAAACTAAAACCATATCTTGTAGGATAAGGATTTTTTGTGATATCCCAAATTCCAGTTTCTATTAATAACTGATGAGCTTTTTCAACAGTCTGCGGAATTTTTGCTTCAGCAAGAACTTTTGATTTATCAGTTTTGCACAAAGCAAATGCTTCCACTTCGCCCATATACTTTGCATCAGAAGGTAAATCAAGTTTTCTGTTTTTTAATCGCTCAAAAAAAGCAGCTTTTATTTCATTTTCGTGTTCTTTTTCATATTTTTTTTGATTAATCTGTTCAATTTCTTTTAAAGTGCGCGGAATGAACACAATTTTACCATTTTTTAAATCTTCGGTGGAAAGTGAAAAATGAACATCGTTCACAAGAGATGTATAAAAAGCCCAAGATTCATCAGCAACAAAACTGTTTCTCGCATATTCTGAAAGTTCCTGTAAAGAAACAGGTTGATTTTCTGTCGATGAATCTGACTGCAAAAGTTCATACACTTCTTCAATCTGATTTTGTATATTTTCATCACTGAAAGAAAGCAATTTTTCAAGGGAAGATACAGGACCTTCATGAAGGACAACAAAATCCTTTTCACGAACTTTCTGTTCATTATAAACAGCTTTTTTTCCAGTGGGAGAAGCTGGCTGAGAACAATATTTGATTATATATTTATCAGATTCTATTTCAGTTACTATTGCAACTGAGTTTTTATATAAAACAACAGAATTTTTATTCATGAAGATAATATACAAAAAAAGTCCTGCCTTTTACAAGAACTTTTGCAAAAAGACAGAAGGTTTTATACAAATGGCTAATATTGCGCCATTTGTATAAAATTCGAGTTTCTTGCGAAACTACTTTATTTAACTGTCCGCTTAGCGCGGACGAATCATAAACTTTCGAAAGTTGATACTTTCTTCAAGTTTATGATTTTAAGGAAGGTTTTATACAAATGGCTAATATTGC
>CAMEET010000019.1 GCA_945915085.1 uncultured Treponema sp.
GAAAGTTTTGGCGGAAATTTAAAACAGGAAAATCCCAAAATGCTTCAAAGAAGTTTTATTGATAATGCTGTAAATGATGAAAAAAGTTTTATTTCCACTACTTATGAAATTTTGAATTTTGCAGTTGATTATCGTGATTCAAAAATGACAAGCCGATATGGAAATATTATTTTAAAAGCAAAAGAATATATTGATAAAAATTATGCAGACCAGAATACAACATTATCTTCTGTTGCTGAACATGTGTGTCTAAGTCCAAATCATTTCAGTACTATTTTTTCTCAGGAATGTAAGACAACTTTTATCGAATATTTAACTTACGTAAGAATTGAAAAAGCAAAGCAGCTTATAAAAAACACAGATAAGAAGGGCTATGACATTGCTTACGAGTGCGGTTTCAGTGATCCTCATTATTTCAGTTACATTTTCAAAAAAAACACGGGACTTACGCCCCGTGAGTTTAAAGGAATTTAGGTTTTGTCCGCTTTGTGCGAACGAATCTATTTATGCGCTTTTACGCGGCTTGTGCACCAAGTTTTTTCTTTCTAGCTGAAAGAATTACACTTTGCAGAAGTATAAAGAAACAAAGCATAAGCCCGGTTGTAATTTTTTGCCACCAAGGCTGAGTCAAACCGGAAGCAATTACAATTGTGTTGATTGTTTTCAGTGACATTACTCCAAACAATGTTCCAATCACACTGCCTACTCCTCCAGTCAGCAATGTACCGCCAATAATGGAAGAAGCAATAGCTTCCATTTCAGCACCGTCAGCATTTGAAGCATTTCCGGCACCTGTATGCAAAAGATAAACAAAACCTGCAAGTCCAGCTAAAAGTCCGCAAATCACATAAGCCATGAACCTTGTGCGCTGAACGTTTATTCCAAGCATTAAAGCACTTTCGCTGTTTCCACCAATTGCATAAAAGTTTCGGCCAATTCGTGTCCATTTTAACACAGCCCACATAATCAAAACAATTACAATTGCAACAATCGCACCAATTTCAAGATAAGAAGGAATAAAATTACCATTTCTTGCATAAGTTCCAATCGGCAGATTTAAATAAGCATCTTTTATTTTCAAAAATGTTTCATTTGCTTTTACAGTAACTGGATTAACACTTACAATAGTAGTCATACCTTTTGCAAAAAACATACCTGCAAGAGTAACAATAAACGGCTGGATTTTCAGATAAGATATAAAAAATCCCTGAACAATACCGAACGCAAGTCCAATGGCAATAGCAACAATAAACGCACCAAAAACGCTGCTGCCCTTATTTTCCATCATGCAGACAGTTGTCATTGTAATAAGAGCAATCTGACCACCTACAGAAATATCAATTCCTCCAGAAATCATGACAAGAGTAAGTCCACACGAAATAATAATCAAATAAGCGTTATTATTAAAAATGTTGAAAAACTGCTGAGGATTTAAAAATCCGCCGCCCCATACAATCATTGCGAAAACATACATAGCCACAAAAGTGCAGATTGTGATAGTCAAAAGCAATGATGTGTTTGAAACCGGCTGTTTGAATTTCTTTGCAAAAAAGTTTTTTATTTTTTCGAAAAATTTCATTATCGCACCTCCATTTTATTTTGCAGCCTGTACAGAATTATTGTTTGATTTTCCAATCTTTGCACCAATAGTTTTGAACAATTTTCCAAACCACTGTTTTACAACAGGAGAACCAACCACAACAATAATTATGATAACGACAGCTTTATAAGCCTTGATATCAGTAGAAGAAACTTTCATCGCATACAAAGTGGTCGTAAGTGCCTGGATGATGTAAGCACCAAGAATTGAGCCCGAAATCTTAAATTTTCCACCACCTAAAGAATTTCCACCGATAGCAACAGCCAGAATAGCATCCATTTCTATATCCAAAAGGATTTTTTCGTGATTGATAAGACCGATTCGGCAGACATTCATTGAACCTGCAAGTGCAACACAAATTCCAAGTACAACAAAAACAACCATTTTCATAAACACAGGATTGATACCGTTTTGTTTTGAAGCACGTTCATTTATTCCCACTGCCTGAATGTAAAGTCCAAGTGTAGTATTTTTTAAAAGCAGATTAATCAGAATAATAAACAGAATGACAATCAAAATAGGGCTAGGAATTGGCACTCCAGGAATAAAACCGCCAAGATACCCCAAAAGATTACTTTCAACGTTTGGAGTAGCACCACCATTAATCCAATAAGCAATAGGACGACCTGCTGTAAATAAAATCAAAGAAGCAATCATCGGTTGAATGTTGAATTTTGCAATCAAAAGACCGTTAAACATACAGAAGATAACAGTAACAATGCAGGCAACCAAAACCCCGGCAAGAATAAGAGGAACAGTGATATTATTTCCTCTTAAAATTTTTACGAAAACCGAACCGGCAATAGCTGCGCACGCGCCGACAGAAATATCCTGCCCTTTTGTTGCAGAAGTAACAAGCGTCATACCGATGGCAAGAATTACAAGTTCTGAAGCTCCATTCAAAATACTGATTAAGTTACCTGTCAAAACTTTGTTTCCAAGATTATTTTCTTTAACTGCAATAGAAAAGAAACTTGGATCTCTAATCAGATTGAAAATCACAAGAATAAGCAAAGCAATAATCGGGATAATAAGCTGCGACGATGCAAGCTTTTTAAGTTTTTCAGAAAAAGAATTATTTTCACTCATTTTATTACTTTCCTCCTGCAATAGTTTTCATAATATTACTTTGAGTAAGCTGTTCATCTTTTAATTCGCCCACAATATTTCTGTCTTTCATAACAACAAGTCGTGTACATACATTAAGCATTTCCTGAATTTCTGATGAAATGAAAGTTACGGCAACACCTTCTTTTGAAAGTTTTAAAACCTGTTTCTGGATTTCAGTTTTTGTTCCTACATCAATACCGCGAGTAGGTTCATCCAAAATCAGATACTGAGGATGAGTTAAAAGCCAGCGTGCAAGAATTACTTTTTGTTGATTTCCACCGGAAAGTGATTTGATTGGAGTTTCCTGAGAGGCAGTCTTAACCTGTAAAAGTTTGATATATTCATCAGCAATTTTTTCTGCTTCTGCTTTTTTGAATGGATGCCAGAAACCTTTTAACACCTGCTGAGCTAAAATCAAGTTATCACGAACAGACAAATCTTGAATAATTCCATCGCCTTTTCTGTCCTCCGGCAGATAACCAATTCCACATTCCATTGCATCTTTTGGCTTTGCAATCTTTACTTCTTTTCCGTTGACTTTTACTTTTCCGCCAGTGACACGATCAGCTGCAAAAATTGCACGTACACTTTCACTTCGGCCAGAACCTAAAAGCCCCGTAAAACCATTAACCTCACCTTTATTAATGGCAAAATCAAAAGGTTTTACACCCTCAATGCTCGAAAGCCCTTCAGCTTCATAAACAATTTCTACTTTTCCAGAATATTTTCCTCTTTCTTCACGAAGCCTTGAAATATCATCAATAGCTTTTCCGAGCATGGCAGACACAAGTTCCACTTGAGGCATATCTTTGATTTCATATTCACCGACAAGTTCACCATTGCGCAAAACTGTAATTCTGTCACAAATTTCATAAACCTGATCCAAAAAGTGAGTAATAAAGATGATTCCAACTCCGCGTGATTTTAGATCTCGCATCAATTTAAACAAAAGTTCAACTTCGCGCTCATCCAAAGAAGAAGTAGGTTCATCAAGAATCAAAACCTTACATTCCATATCGACAGCACGCGCAATGGCAACCATCTGCTGAACAGCGAGCGAACAAGTGCCAAGCTGCTGAGATGCCTTTGCAGGAATATTTAAACGCTGCAGAATTTCATCAGCCTTTTTTTCTTGAGCACGCCAATTAATAAATTTATAGTTTCCTCGTCCAATGAACATATTTTCTGCAACAGTGAGATTTGGACAAAGTGTAATTTCCTGATAAACAGTACTGATGCCAAGATTTTGAGCATCCTGTGGAGAACGTATAGAAACTGGTTCATCTTTTCCATCAATTCTGATTTCTCCAGAATCTTTTTCATAAACACCAGTTAAACATTTTACAAGGGTTGATTTTCCAGCTCCATTCTCACCCATCAAAGCATGAACTTCGCCTTTTCGAAGAGTAAAATCAACATTTTGAAGTGCTTTTACTCCAGGGAATTCTTTAAAAATTCCCCTCATGGTTAAAACAACATTATTTTCCATTTTTCTTCCCTAATTGAACACTTCTACAAACTTAAAAAGATAGTGTTTTCGAAGCAATCATGATTTTTACAAAAAAAAAGCGGTGCAAAACATGATTTTCACATTCTACACCGCATCCAAAAGTTATAGATTAGTCTCCAAGACCGTAAGTATCGATATCAGCCTGAGTAAGTTTTTTAGCATCAAAACCTTTTTCTTCAGAGATAACTTTCTTTGAAGGAACTTTTCCAGTTTTGATCATTTCTTCGATAACTGCAGCCTGGAATGGAGAACACTGTCCGTCATAGTTCCAGTTTCCAGCCAAAAGTTCGCGCAATGCCCATTTGTTACAGTCAAATCCCATAACAATTACATCACCTTTTACACCATGTGTGATTCCAGCTTCGTCAAGAGCAGCAACAGCACCTTTTGCCATACCGTCATTTTCAGCATAGATTACATTGAATTTTTCTCCAGAGTTGATAACTGATTCAACAATTTTTTTAGCTTCAGCTTCGTCCCAAGTAGCAGTCTGCTGAACAACTTTTTTCATTGTTCCTGCAGCAAATTCTCTGTCCAAAGCAGCTGTACGACCAATCTGAGCATCAGAACCCATAGCACCCTGAATGTGGATTACATTGTATTCTGGTAATTTCTGGTCTTTAAGCCATGCAACAGCAGTATCACCCTGGTTAGCCATATCAGAAACAACAGCAGCTTCATAAAGTTTGTCTGAAACATTAATCATGCGGTCAAAAAGGAAAACTTTAATTCCGTTGCGCTGTGCATTTTTAAGAACTGATTCCCAACCATCTGTAGCAGCAGCAGAAAGAAGAATGTAGTCAACGCCTTCAGTAATGAACTGAGAAGCGGCATTGAGCTGTTCATCATTTTTCAAACTGTAGAAAGTTTTTACATCATAACCTTTATCTTTAGAGAATACAGTTTCCATGTCTTTTACGTTAGCTGCACGGTAACCAGATTCACTTGGTGGGTTATTAATAATACCGATTTTGATAGTATCAGCACCTTTCTTTGATTTTTTTGCTTTCTTAGCTTTAGGAGCTGCGAATAAACTTGCTGCACAAATAAGTGCAACGGCGATAGTTAAGATTTTTTTCATCTAAATGCCTCCTTTGATTAGATGGAAATTTGTTTTTATTAATGATAGTGTAATTCACAAATTCCAATAAATGAATTCATTTTTTTTTGTTTTTTATTTGAAATATTTCGCAATATTTGTAATTTCTTCAAAGCATTATGAAAAAAGTTTAAATATTTCTAAAAAAAAGTTTAAATATTTAGGTCGATGTTACGTTTTTTTTAGCGTAGTGGTAAAAAGGACGAAATATCAAGGACGCAATATTAAGGTTGTATCCTTCAGGTTGCAGGGGCGTATCTTTTTTTTCAAGGTCGTACCTTTTTTTATAACTAAACTCCTGAATCTTTTCCCAAACAAAACTGTAAATCTTCAATCATAAATCCATCTGTATTTTTTGATTAGTAATTTTTTTTGAAATTTGCTAGAATGCGTCTTATGAAAAAAAGAAACGCCGTGATTCCTAATGATTTTAAATACATTTTTTCAGTGACAATTCCAATTTTACTAGGTTATATTCCTCTTGGCATTGGTTTTGGGCTTTTTGCTAGTCAAAGTGGACTGCCAATTATTGTTTCTGCGTTGATGAGTATTTTTATGTATACTGGAGCAGGTCAATATTTGGCTGTAGGACTTTTTGCGGTAAATGCAAGTTTTTCTTCTATATTAATTACAGAAATTCTTCTTAATTTGCGACACATTGTTTATGGACTTTCTTTGATTCGTGAATTTGATGGAATTGGAAAATGTAAACCTTATTTGATTTTTGCACTTACTGATGAAACTTATTCAATTTTGACAAACACAAAATGTCCTCAAAATGTTGACAGAAAAAGATTTTATCTTGGAGTTTCTGCATTAAATCATTTTTATTGGGTGGCTGGTTCGTTTATTGGTGCTTTTCTTGGAAAAATTTTGCAGAGCAGAACAAATATTGATTTTGGTGGAATTGATTTTGCATTAACGGCTCTTTTTGCTGTTCTTTTTATTGAAAGAATGCGAAATAAAAATGTATCAAAAAAATCTGCTGAAAATTCTGATGAAAAAACTGCAAATCAAAATGAAGATAAAATTAATAAAAACGATTCTTTGAATAATATCAATATTATAGCAGAAAATGAACGTATTCAGAAAAAAAATAATCATGACGACATTTTTGCATGTATTATTGGATTAATCTGTACTGTTATTTCGGTAGTTTTGTGGCGTTTCGAAATAATAAAAAATTCCAGTAATATTCTGCTATTTTCGATGGCAGCAGGTATTTTTATCATTATTGTGAATGAATTCCTGAAAAGCAGGAAAAAAATTTAATTTTCTGCCGAAAACTGACACTTTAATGTTGTTGAAATTGCTGTGAGGATAAGATATGAAATTGAGTTTTATAATTGCCGCTGTTTTTATGTGCGCATTGATGATTTTTTCAGAAAGGGCTTTTCCGTTTGTTTTATTTTCAAAAAAAAATCCGCCAAAGTTAATTAGAATTATTCAAAAATTCATTCCAACTATGGTGATTGCATGTCTTTTAGTATATTGTCTCAAAGATATTTCATTTACTGATGAAAACGGTCTATATCTTAAAGGATTTGTGCCTTCTTTTTCTGCGTTATTTGTGACTTTAGGTCTGCAGTTATGGAAAAAGAATACACTTTTAAGCATTTTAAGCGGAACTGTCCTTTACATGGTTTTACTGAGAATTCTGTAAGTTGAAAACACATCAGCATGACGCATCCTGATTCGCATGCTGATAATTAATTAGTCTGGATGTTTACAGGAATAGTTTTGGAAACGATTTTGCTTTTTCCACTGCCTGTTCCAAAGTCATTCCTGTAAAACTTTGCGCACCAAGATTTCTTCCACTTATTTTGTCATCGATAAATGCACCAACGCAGATGCCTGGAATTACACTGTCAGGGTCGTTTGGTGCATTTGGACCGCCCAAGTCTGTTCTGCACCATCCAGGATCGGTTAAATTTATGCAGACATCAGTTCCGTCCAGTTTACTTGCAAGGTCGTTTGTAACTTTGTCTAAGGCAGCTTTGCTTGCTGAATATCCAGCCTGTTCTGGTTCATTTCGGATTCCGCTAGTTGTGTTTATTACGCGTCCCCAACCTCTTTCAATCATTTTCGGGATAAATTCATAACAAAGCATCATCGGGGCAATCGTATTTATATAGAAACTTTTTGAATAATCTTCGACTGGAGTTTTGTAATATTCCGTGCGATAAGCAATTTGAACAGCTGCATCATTAAAAAGAATGTCGACAGGAACATTTTTTTGATTTATTAAATCTATCATTTTCTGAACTTGGGCTGGCTGTGAAAGTTCGGCAGCTACATCAAAAGCCTGAATTCCGAAACTTTTTACTTCTGCAAGAACGTCTTTTGTGTGTTCAAGAGAACGGCTGTGCAAAATTAAATTGCAACCATGCTGTGCCATAAAAATTGCGATTCGATATCCAATTCCACGATTTGCACCTGTAATGAGTGCCCATTTACCTTTTACATCTACCATAATCAAAATCCTAAATCAAACAAACATTTAAATCAAGGTCTGTCCCCATTTTATTCCCATTTTATCAATTAAAAAAAACTGCCAAAAAAAAAATAATGTGATATAATTAAAAATATGCAGGAAAAAACAGAAAGTTCAATAAAACAATTTGAAACAATGCAAAAGAATGGAGTAATAAACTCATTTGAAGATCTAAAAAAAGAAAACTCGCAGTTGCAGCGTATTATAAAGGATATGACCTTGCTTGTAACATATACAAGCATTGAACCGATGGTGAAATTTATTATCTCCAGGATTATAGATTATTTTGTTCCTGAAACTCTAGTTTTCTTGATAAATGAACCACGATCAAACAAAATTCATCAGTATTTTTATAAACAGTTACAAAAAACTGATAGTACTCTTAATAATGAAATATTTTCTGTTTTAAAAGATTTTTTTGATGACAATTTACATTATTATTTAAATGGAGAGGCTGTTCCCTTTGAAAAATTATTGGATAATATCGATAAATCTCTTTTTCCGCAGAATTTTCTTTCCATCGAAGCAAAATATATCATTCCTTTGATTGGAATTGGCGGCACTTGCGGAATCGTTATTCTTGGAAACAAAATTACAGGTCAAAAATACGATTCTTCTGAAATCTACTACATGAAATGTATGTTTTCTGTATTTTCAATTTCACTTCAAAATGAAATGAATTACAGAACTTCAATCACAGATCCAAAAACAGGTCTTTACACTTATGATTATTTTGTAAAACGCATTCAGGAACAGATAGCCAAAGCCCGGAGATATCATTCGACTGCAGCAATATTAATGCTTGATATAGACCATTTTAAAAATTTCAATGATACTTATGGTCATCTTGCTGGTGATAAAGTTTTATTCGAGATTGCAAAAACGCTGATGAGCTCTGTCCGTACAGAAGACTGTGTAGGTCGATTTGGTGGAGAAGAATTTGTAATTCTGCTTTCAGAATGTAAAGAAAACTGCATTTTTGATGTTGCTGAACGCATCAGAAAAACTGTCGAACAGATGGAAGTAATAGAAAATGATACAAAACTCCAAGTTACAGTCAGCATCGGAGGATGTCAGATTTTAGGAAATTCTTTAGAAACTCCAAAAACAGTCATAAAAAGAATTGACGATGCCTTATATCAATCGAAAGCAAACGGAAGAAACAGAAGTACGATAGTCTAAATCCAAAATCACTTTGTCGGCTTTCCAAAAATTTTCGCAAGATTAAAGAATCCCAGATTCCAGATGCCAAAATCGTGTCCACCTGATTTTTCCTGCCAGCAGAAGTTTTCACCATCTGTTATATATTCAGAGAATCTTGGTAAAAGTCTTGCCGCATCAAAATGTGCAGCATAAGCAACAGTGTCTTCTTTCCCGCAAATATTATAAAAATAATTTACTTTTAATTGACTGTTTGCATTAATATGTGCTGCAACCTTCGAAGCATTATATGAAGTTGGAGCCGCAGAGAAAGCACCAAAATAACTGATTAAATCAAGGCATTCACAAATACCAATATTGATAGTCTGCATACCGCCCATAGAAAGGCCCGCCATTGCACGATTATCCCTATCGCTGTATGTTGAATAATGACTGTCAATATACGGAATCAGATGATTACGCAATTCCAGACCGAATTTATAAAAAGAATTATGAGCCGGTTCATTTGATCCTTCTTTTGCAGTAAAACCAGCTCTTCCATTCGGGGTAACAATAATAAAAGGTTCAATTTCACCTTTTAAAGTCAGATTATCCATAATCTTTTTGACAACTGATTCTTCGGAATTCATTCCCCATTCATTTTCATTGCCCCCAATTCCATGCATCAGATAAAGAACTTTATATTTTTTTGAAGGTGAGTAGCCGATTGGAAGATAAACATTTGCCTTTTTTTCAATTTCTTTCTCATCGCCAAAATAATTTTTTGAGATATAAGTAATCTGTTCGATTTTTCCGCCATTTTCACATTTTTTTCTATATTCAACAGGAATTGCATCCATAATTTGATTGCTTTTCGTTTCCATTTCAATTGCTTTTTGAATCACCTGCTGGTTTGCCATCTTTTTTGATGAAGAAAAATTGATTAACCACAACTGAGGCAAAACTACAATGGCAAAAAATACTAAACTTATCCATGTAAAAGTGAAAATAAATTTTTTACCTTGATGAGGATATTCGCGTGTGTAAAGTCTTAAATTAATGACACTGGCAAGGCTTCCAATTATTGAACAAAGACCAGCACTGTCCAAACCATAAAGAAGAGCACGAAGCCCATTCTGCATTGAAGTAAAAGGCCACAAAACAATACTTGCAGGAACATTTGAAATTACCTGACTCAATAAAATGCTCCAAAGATATTCGTGTTCAGTTACATGCTTTTGTAAAAACTTTGAAATTGCAGGATTTGAACAAATTGAAGAAGAAAAAATAAAAAAACAGAAAAAAGTGAGCAAAAGTACATAATCAGTCTGCAGGAGAATTTTTCTGTCAAAGATGATAAGTAAAAGTGCAACACCAATTGTAATAAAAGGCCAGAATTCAGTGCGACTTACAATCGATGCAATAATCACCACGAAAAGCGAAATATATAAAATTTTCTTTTTTTTATCTGATTTTGAAGTTGAAACAGAATGTTCACTGTCACTAAAGTCAGTATTTTGATTTTTACAGTAATCGATTTTTTCAGAGAGATTTTTTCTATACAAAAAAAGAATAAAACCTGCCAGCAAAAAGGCACTGAACAACCATAGAGGAAACATCATTTTGATAAAATCTTTTGTACTAATGCCACTTTGACTGAATAAAAACAGGTTCTGCGGACTACCAAATGGCATCAAAAGAGAACCTCTGATGGCAGCTATATTTTCAAAAGTTAATACAGGCAGAAGATATTTTTCTTTATTTCCCAGACGAAACAAAATGATTGTCAAAGGAACGAAAATAATCAAAGAAACATCATTTGTAACGAACATAGAAGAAAAAAATACACTGAAAACAAAAAAGAAAGTAAGACCTGTAATTCCACCGATTTTTTCAGTCATTTTCAGTAAAGGATTGAAAATTTGCTCCTTTTTAAAACCTTCCAAAACAGTTAATAGCATAAATAGAGTTGCAAGAGTTTTCCAGTCAATATCGTAAAGAAGTTTCATTTGTGGCGGCGTTATAAAAAGCGAAACAATAGCTGCCAAAAGTGATACGGAAAGCATAATCTCTTTTTTAAAAACAGAAGTAATCTTTTTAATGATATTCGTAGCGTGATTTTTCATAATTTAAAATAATATCATTTTTTAGAGAAGTTGAGAATAATGTATTTTTCCCAATTGTAATATTAAGAATATTAAGGTGAGTCTCTGTGTCCCTATTTTTCTCCCTGTTTTTCATAATTCATTTTGATTTACAATGTTTTTTAAGGTCTGTCCCTCTTTAAAGTAGGAAGGGGATGTCTTCCTCTGTGGGGACACACTGCAACGTGCCCAAAAAAAAACTACTAAAAACAGGGACACACCTTTCTTATTATTGTTGAATAGTAAATCTTGTTGAATAGTAAATCAGGGGACAGACCTTTCCAAAAGGTGACAATCCTACACTTATACACACATAGCCTTTCAATTAGAAATATTCCAAAAAACGATAAAATTGTGATAATACATTTTACAAAACAAAAAAAAAGAGTATAATTCCAGCATGTTTACACGAAAGACTAAAATTGTTTGTTCTATTGGACCTTCCTGCGATAATGATGAAACCATTCGTAAAATGATTCGAGCAGGAATGAATATTGCCCGCTTTAATTTTTCGCATGGCAGTTATGAATGGCACAAAAGTGCTATGGAACGCGTTCGCCGCATTTCAGAAGAAATAGATATTCCAGTTGGAATTCTTTTGGATACAAAAGGACCAGAAATCAGAACTGGACTTGTAGAAAATGATGGAAAAATCGAAATCCGTGCCGGTGAAAAAATCGAACTTGTTGCTGACGATTCATTTTGTACTTCAAATCACATTTCACTTTCATGGAAAGCCGCCAGTCAAAAACTTTTTCCAGGCGTAAAAGTTTTGATAGCAGATGGATTAATCGAACTAATAGTTGACGAAATAAAAAATGATATTATCTATTGTACTTCGCAGAATAACGGAGTGATTGGTAGCCGCAAAAATGTTAATCTGATAGGCGTTCATGCAGGACTTCCAATTATGTCACCAAAAGATAAAGAAGATTTGAAATTTGGTGCTCAAATGGATGTAGATTTTGTGGCAGCGAGTTTTGTAAGTTTTCCGGAAGAAGTCGTAGAAATCAAAAATTATCTGAAAAGCATTGGTGCAAATGCACGAATCATTGCTAAAATCGAAAATGAAGAAGGTGTTAACAATATAGAGGGAATTGTAAAAGAAGCTGATGGAATCATGGTAGCGCGCGGAGATTTAGGAGTCCAACTTCCGACCGAACGCATCCCGCTTGCACAGAAAGCAATAATAAGAGTATGTCATTCTGCAGGAAAACCAGTCATCACAGCTACACAAATGCTTGATTCCATGATTGTAAACCCTCGTCCGACCCGAGCCGAACTTACAGATGTTTCAAACGCAGTTTTTGATGGAACAGATGCTGTCATGCTCAGTGGAGAAACAGCAGGTGGAAAATATCCAGTGGAATCAGTAAAAATGATGGCTTTGATAACACGCACAACAGAAGTATCAGATGAATACCTAAATCGCATGAAACTTTTAGATTCTTCTTATAAACCAGGAAACGAAATTGGTCACATGGTTGCACACAGTGCATATAAACTTGCAAGAAATCTTGGGGCAAAAGCTATCATCGTGCCGACCTTGCATGGAAATACAGCAAGAATAATTGGCGGTTTTAGACCAGAACAGATTGTCATCGCAGTTACACCTGAAAAAAAAGTCTGCCGACAGCTTATGATACAGTGGGGAATTTCGCCAGTTTTGTGTCAGATGGCAGATGATTCTGAAACGATGATTCAAAATGCAGTAAAATTAGCTTTGGATTGTAAAGCCGTCCATCTTTCTGATAAAGTAGTAATGTGTGCTGGAATTCCGATTTCAAGTCCGCTAATGGTAAACACAATAAAAGTAATTCTTGTTGGAAACGTACTCGCAAGAGGAACATTATTTGGTTCAGTGAAAGAAAACAGAAAAAAAGCACGAGGACGGGTTATTCACGAAGATGATATACCGCTTTTCAAAGATAAATTTCAAGTGCATAAACATTTGATTCTTGTCTGCGAACGCATTACGGAAAACCTGATTCCAGCCCTAAGAATTGTGGATGGTGTCGTGTCAGAAAGTGGCTGTGATATTTCACCAGAAAACCTTGCTCTCATTAATCCAGATTTGGTTTGGATTTGCAATGTTCCAGATGCCCACAAAGCTTTGGAAAATGATCTTTCAGTTACGCTGGATGCAGAACAGGGTGTTGTTTACGAAGGAATTGTTTAAAACAAGGTCTATCCCTCCTTTCATTCATTTCTTTATTTAAAAAAGAAGGAGGGGAAAAGCCTTTCCCCTGGGCTCAGCCTAAAGTCTTCGCCACACCCCATTCTCCTGGGGCTCCGCCCCAAACCCCGTCAATATCAGGTTATCCCTTGTTTGAACTTCTGAAAAACAGGGACAGACCTCGATTGCAACAAAATCTTTTGTTAAAAAATAAATCCCCAAAAAAGAAAAATTGTCATTTGTTTAAGCTGAGTTTAAAACGAGATTATAATCAAATCTGTTAATTAATCTGTGCAGAACAGAATGTTGCACCATGTCCCGGGCAAACAAGATTTCCGCTGAATTTCTTCATTACAAATTCTCGTGTCTGTTTTGCAAGCACAGCGTCAGTCTCAACTCCTGTCATCAAAAAAGGAGCTATGCTGTTAAATTCTTTTTGTTCTTCGCTAAATCCTTTGATGTTTACAAAAATATCACCTGTAAACACAAGTTTCAATTCCTCACAATAAATTACAGTTTCTCCTTTTACGTGACCGCCTCTTCCTTCAAAAAAAACAAAAGAAAGTTCGCAAAAATCAACTGTACCCAGTTTTGTCAGAAGTTCACCTTCCAAAAATTCAGTTTTGGTTCCAACTATTCGGCATTTTTCAAAATCAGGAAGTTTGTAATCTGCAATTATTTTGCTCAAAACACAATATGGTTCGTGAACTGGAGTCTGCTCGCGGAAATCCTTTTTGCCATCCTTTTCAAGCAGAAAATTTTCCATACAGTTTTGATTCATATAAATTTCATCAAAAATCGGGAAAAGTCCAACATGATCAACATCAGCGTGTGTAATAAAATTTATTTTTCTATACTGATTAAAATTAGAGAAAATCTTGAAAAAAAGATGCTGCATTTCATCCTGATAGCATGAAAAACCTGAATCTACAAATAAAAGTTGTTTATCATTTTCGCTTTGAATAATATATGTATTGCTCCCACATGGCGGCTCAATTGCAAAAAGTGTAAATTTTTTGTGATGTTTTGCACTTTCAAGTGGAAAAGTCGAAACTTTTGCATTAAAAGCAGAACCTTTTTTATCTTTTACAAATTTTGCAAATCGCCTGATGTAATCAAAAGTTTTGATGGGAGATTTGTTGTTTTCATCAAGATTCTGCATGATTTTGTTTGCATTGATTAAAACAGTGTTCGTTTCTTTTTGATTTAAATTCAAAATATTCCGCATTTCATTTGCAAAAGAAACGTAAAAAATTGTACCGTCCAAAAGTCTGTCTGTCACTTCGTAATCAAGAATTTTAATCTCGCAAATTTTAGAAATTTCATCAATCAAATTTTTGATTTTTCTTGTATCTTCGATTAGAAGCCCCATTTTAAAATACTGAAATTCAGTTCCGTTTTCCTGTGAACTGATGTACGAAATATTAACATCAAAATTTTTCAAAATTTGCAGAACAGATGTAACGGAGCCTGGTTTATCTAAAAGTTTCAGCACAATCATTAAAATCTGTTGATTTTCTGAATCAGCAGCATCAAACAGATAACCGCATTTTAAAAGTTCTTCCGAAATTTTCTGATGATTTTCGGAACTCGCTGATACTTCAATAAAAAGAGTATGCAAATCAACTGCTTTATTATAATTTGCCCGAATTATATTTCCGTCATATTTTGAAATAATCTGACTTGCAAGCAGAAAAGCACCTGCTTTATCGGGCATTTTTGTAACGTAAGTTTTCTTCATAAAATAATATCAAAAAACTATGCAAGAATTTCGTCAGCAAGATTTTCCAAAAGTTTTACTGTTTCATCATTCATTGCCGTTTTGATAGTAACTTTTGATGGTGTAAAAGTAATGTCCTTGCTTTTTTCAAAAAGCGAAGTCATGACTTTTGCTGCATTTGGAACCCACGAACCGTTTTCTATCAATGCAATTTTTCTATTCTGGAAATTTCTTTCAGTGAGCTGCAGAATAAATTCTTTCATGAACGGAAAAATGTCGCCTGCATAAGTTGTTGTTGCCAAAACAAGTTTTTTATATCTAAAAGCATCTTCTACACATTTTGACATTTCATTTCTGGCAAGGTCAACTGCAAAAACTTTCTGACATCCTTTGTCAATCAGAATTTGAGCAAGTTTTTCAACTGCCTGTCTTGTGTGACCATAAACAGAAGTATATGCAATCAAAACTCCATCACTTTCAGGTTGATAAGAAGACCATGTATCATAAAGTTTGATGTAATGTTCAAGATTTTCTGTGAGAACAGGACCGTGCAAAGGACAAATTGTATTTACGCTGATATTCGAAAGTTTTTTAAGAACCTGCTGCACAAAGTTACCGAATTTTCCCACAATTCCAAAGTAGTAGCGGCGTGCTTCATCATCCCAATTATCATCTTGAACATCAAGCGCACCAAATTTTCCAAAAGCATCTGCTGAAAAAAGAATTTCTGCAATTTTATCATAAGAAAAAACAACTTCAGGCCAATGAACGTTTGGTGCTGCTATAAACTCGAGTGTATGTTTTCCAAGTTCAAGAGTACTTCCTTCTGCCACAACAACCTGATTTTCTGGAAAGTCTGAACCAAAAAGATTTTTCATGATGGAAAAGGCCATTTTTGATGCGACAATTTTTGCATCAGGATAATTTTCTATAAACTTTCTGATATTTGCAGAATGATCCATTTCCATGTGATGAACTACAAGATAATCTGGAAGTCGCCCGTCAGCATCATTTTTTAGGACATTTCTGATATTTTCAAGCCATTCTTCGCCGAAATTTTCGTCAACAGAATCCATTACTGCAATTTTTTTATCCAAAATCACATAAGAATTGTAAGACATGCCATTTGGAACTTTAAACTGGCTTTCAAACAAATCAATTTCATGGTCATTTACACCAACATATTTTACATCGTCACAGACTGTCATTTTACACCTCGAAGTAAAAAACTATGGCAGAAATTGTTCAATCAGAAATTTTCATTGTAAACAGATAATAAAAATTCAGTCACTAAATTCAATAACTGCCTTTTTCATAATCTGATTATGCCACATATGCTTCAAGTTTTCTAGACCTTGTTGGGTGTTGAAGTCTAACTATTGCATTTTTTTCAATCTGGCGGATTCTTTCTTTTGTCAAATCACAAATTTCTCCAACTTCTTTCAAAGACATAGGTTTGTAACCATTCAAACCATAACGCATTCTTATAACTCTAGCTTCATTTGGTTTGAGAGAATCCACAATATTATTGATGTCATTTTTCATTGCATTGTCGATTGCTTTTTCTTCAGGGCGATCGTAAGTATCATCTTCAAAGAAATCTCCAACTTTTGCATGATTGTTTTCGCCATCGTTGATTTCAGCGTCAAGGCTGACCATTTCGCGGCTTATGTTTATCATTTCACGAACATGAGAAGGTTCCATATTAAGCATTTTTCCAATTTCTTCATATTCCTGCTGTTCAGTTTTTTTGTGCCCCAAAGCTTTTCTTGCATGTTCAATCTGTACAAGTTCATTTGCTCGGTTCAATGGCAGGCGAATAGGGCGACTTTTTTCACAGATAGCCTTCAGAATGCTCTGGCGAATCCACCAAACTGCATAAGAAATAAAGTGATATCCTTTTGAAGAGTCAAATTTTTTTACCGCAGTCAGAAGACCGAGATTTCCTTCACTGATTAAATCTGTAAGGTCAAGTCCATGATTCTGATATTTTTTTGCAACGTTTACAACAAAACGAAGGTTTGCATTTACAAGTTTTTCCTGAGCTTTTTTATCACCTTTTTGAGCTTTGTCTGCAAGGTCTGACTGTTCTTCGTGAGAAAGCATAGGAATTTTGTTGATATCCTTTAAATAAAGTGCCAAAATATTATCATCGTGTGCCATAGTGGACCTCCAGTTTATCTTTTACATAATATATAGCAAGAATCGTGCCAAGTGCCTAAAACTTGCGAAAAAAAATAAAAATATAAGTTTATGAGATAAAATTTTGAGTTAAAATATGGATTTGTAGAAAATAAGAATAAAAGTGGGTAAATTTGACACAATCAAAAATAATAGAAAGAAAAATGGGTGTTTTTGATACATAATTTAAATTGAATGTAATAATTATCAGAAATTTATTGTTCCAGAAATTCTTCTAATTCATCATCCAAAAGTTCAAAAAAATCAAAATGAGTAATTTCTTCTATATAATTAACAGAACATTCAAACTGTTCCCATGAACCAGTCTTTTGAATTCCCATTTGATTTGGCATGCATACACAAATAATTCTTGTATTTTCATCAATCCTATTTAAATCATCATCACCTTCGGGCAAAACAAGTATGATTTTCCAGCAGAATTCAGGAACATTCACCGCTTTTTTCTCGTTGTCTTTATCATCATTTTTGGGATTAATGATTATTTTCTCAAAATATCCTCTGTTTCCAATTCCGCCTGAACCATAACCTCCTGCAAAAATATAAAGTTCATTTCCCTGCAGTACTAGCTCACGTTCATAACTTTCTAATTCTTTCCATACAATTCTATTACAGTCTGGAGATTGAGGAATCATGTTTGTCATCAAAAAAGTTTCTTGATTTACTTCATCGCTCGAAGTTCTGTCAGCAGAGGGACAGACGTGACCGCGGTCAAAACCATAAGCTGGAAACTGATAATCATTTTTTTTGACTGCATACCAGTTTTGAGGAAGAGTTTTATCAGGCACAAATTTATCAGATCTTCCAGCTTCCCCTAAATCCTCTTTACTTAAATGCCATGCAACCCAATTAGGACAGAGCGTGCTGTTGTTATATGAAACTGTATATCCCTTTTTTATAAGCAGAAAATTACATTCACTGATTATTTCGTCATCAGTTGCATCAGAAGGATTTCCAAAATAAAGCGGATTGTTTTCTTCATATCCATAATCAAGAGCCTCTGGAACTGCAAAAAGTTTGATAATTCCAAAAATAATAAAAAAAAACGTGAACAGGATTTTCTTCATATTATGATTTTATCATAAAGAATGTATTTTTTTAAATAGTATGATTAAATTTTTTACTAAAGTATACAATCTGGAGCCTAAGAACAAGGATGACAGTTTTTATTTTTTTTGATATTATCAGTACTACAATTGATTTAGGATACAATTGATTTGAGATTGAGCGAAATCTTAATTTTATTCGTATTTTATTTTAATGAAAAAAGAGAACATCTATGAATATCTGTCTTTTTTTGCCTGAAGAAATAAACAAACCTCTGAATCTGCATGATGAAAGAGCGCAGCATATAATAAAAATTCTCCATAAAAAACAGGGAGATTCTTTTACTGCTGGTGTTATTAACGGAGCAAGTGGAATTGCCGTTATTAACAAAATTGAAGATGCGATTTATTTTGATTTTGAAGAAAAAGGCAGCGGCAAATTATTAAATCCTTTGAAAATGATTATTGGATTTCCGCGTCCCATTCAGTTAAAAAGGCTTTTGAGGGATATTGCGGCACTTGGAGTCTGTGAAGTTCATCTAACGGGGACAGACCTTGGTGAAAAATCTTATATGAAATCAAATCTTGTGGAAAAAGGTTCAGCTTATAAAATGCTTTTGGACGGAACTGTTCAAGCTGGAAGCACAAATGTGCCGGAACTTTTTTTGCATCAGAATTTGACAGAATGTCTGGAAGCTCTTCAAGAATCATCTTCAAAAAAACAATCAGATGATTGTCAGATTATAAGAATTGCATTAGATAATGTGAATCCATCCTGCTCATTGAACGCTACCCTTGAAAAAAATGCAGATATTTTGAAAAAAAGCGAATGTACAGCAGCAATTGGAAGCGAACGCGGCTGGACAGATAAAGAACGAAATCTTTTGGAAAAATATGGTTACGTTCGCTGTGGGATGGGAGAAAGAATTATGAGGACAGAAACGGCTGCAACAGTTTCAGCTTCAATTATATTAAATAAAATGGGCTTTTTGGGGGAATAATGACAAACGAACGAATAAAAGAAATCCTGCTTGAAATTCAACCTTGTGATATCGATTTTTCTGTTACACAGACAGGAAAAGAAAGTAAACGCGTGAATGGATTTTATAAACCTGATACACACGAAATATTCATTCACAATTTAAATCTGAAATCAGACAATATGCTCGTGTATACGGCAATTCACGAATATACTCATCACCTTGTGACAGCAGAAAAGCTTGCTCAAAATCCAGCGGCTAGTTGTGCAGGTGGTTGCAAGGTTCATACCCAGGAATTTTGGGCAAAATTTGGAGATTTACTTACTATCGCTGAACAAAAAGGCTTTTATTCTATCGGATGGGAATCAAATGCAGAATTAAAAGCACTTACAGAAGATATCAAAGTGAATTATCTGGAAAAAAACGGTGAATTGATGAAAGAGTTTGGAAAAAAACTTGCCCGTGCTTTTGATTTGTGCAAGGAAGCAGATGTAAGATATGAAGATTATATTGACAGAGTTTTGTGTCTTCCAAGAAATGCTGCAAAAGACATCAGAAAAGTTTCTGCGTGCGACATAAATCCTGCAATCGGTTTTGAAAACATGAAAGTTGTTGCGAGCGTAAAAAAGAAAGATGATCGTGCCGAAGTGGAAAAAGATTTTCTTGACGGAGGAAAGAGTCCTTCTACAATTCGCCAGATGATGAAACAAAAATCAGCATGCGCGCGTGAACAGGATCCAAAAACAAAACTTGAAAAAGAAAAATCACGTTTGGAAAAGACTATTGCTCAGCTTACACAAAGACTTGA
Organism: uncultured Treponema sp.; assembly: GCA_945915085.1. Taxonomy (GTDB): domain Bacteria; phylum Spirochaetota; class Spirochaetia; order Treponematales; family Treponemataceae; genus Treponema_D. The sequence continues at coordinate 20,027 of CAMEET010000019.1, forward strand.
ATATGTGGAGGAAAGTCTTGCAAATCTTTAAGTCAAAAAAGATTTTCGTCATCATTCTGATTTTTTCTTTCGTCATGCAGTTTATTTTTTCGCAGACTGTCGAAATGCCGTCCATGCCTTCCATGCCGGATTTTCCTTCCGTTTCGCAGGATGGAAGTTTTTACAGGCCGTCTTTTCCGTCCAAAATGAATAACCAGAATAAATCAAACAAAAAAACGGAAGATAATCAAAATCAAAATGAAACAGTAATAAAAAATCAGACAACCGATATTGCAAAAACTTTGCTCGACTCAAATTTAAGTTCTGCACTGACAGCTTCAGACATTTCCACGCTTTATGATTCAGGACTTTTTGGAAATCTTTCTTCCATACAAAATAGATTACAAAACAATTCAGACACAGCTTCTTTGTCAGGTTCACTTTTAGAATCTATGGTGACAGATTCAAGCCTGCAAAACTATTCTTCAAATTACACAACAAATTTACTTTTGCAAAAAGTGCTGGCAGAACTGGAAAACCTCAAAAATCAGCAGAAAAAAGCAAGTGATGTTGAAAAACAGGAATTAAGCGATGTGCAGACAGATTCAAAAAATTTTAAACAGCGTAAGCCGTCTGTCCTTCGTTTTAAAATCAATGGGTACGATATTTCAAATTCGTTGACTACAACTTTTTTTAGTGATACAGAAGCTGACGGTTCATTTTTGTTTACGGCTGACAGAAAATATTTTGCCGACAACAAAACTTATAAAGAAACATTTTACATGCTTTTTTCAGCAGAAAATTCAAAAGGTTCGACAGTTTTTTATAATGTAGAACCATATATCGTTCAGGAAAATAAAAACGAAAATTCTTATGTTTATAAATTTTTAAATAAAAATAATATTACAGCAGAAAAAACGGGAAATCTCGTTGTTCTTCATTTTTCTGATGAAAAACTTAACGCTGATATCCTGCTTGATATAGATAAAAAATAAAAAAAATTGCGTTTTGGAAGTTTTATGGATAAATTAGTTGAAGGATTGAAACAGATTGGTATAGATGAAAAAATCAGCCGCAGCAGTGATAGCGTTTGTGTTAATAATACTATAGAAGATATTTGCATAAAAATTGAAAAGTATATAAACGAAATCATTCTTTTTAATTCTGCATATAATCTGACAAATACAAGCGATCATGATGAACTTGTCGTGAGACATATACTTGATTCACTTTCCACTTATAAAATCATTTCCAGTTTGATAGAAAAAAGCGGTAAATCAAAAGCAGAATTCAAAGCTGCTGATATCGGTTCTGGCGGAGGACTTCCCGGCATTCCACTTGCAGCAGTATTTTCAGATATTCATTTTGATTTAATCGAAAGAATGAGTAAACGATGTGCTTTTTTGGAAAACTGCAGTGCAATTATGGGATTAAAAAATGTCAATGTAATCTGCAAAGAAGCCGAAAAAATCCCAGAAAAAGAATATGATTTAATCACTTTCAGAGCATTTCGCCCATTAGATCAAAAAATGATAAAAACTTTGCTCAAAATAGTAAAAGATGGCGGATTTTTGTGTGCCTACAAAGCAAAAATCGAAAACATAACCCAGGAAATGAATGAAATTGCGGATATTATACCCGAATATCAGATAGAAAAACTGCAGGTTCCATTTCTTGAGGATGCGCAAAGAAATCTTGTAATTATAAAAAAATGAAAACTGAAGAAGATGAAATTTAAAAAATATTTTTTATTTTAGCAGAATTTAGTTAGTCAGTCGCCTTCCGCCACTCCGCTATCGCTTCGGTCTTTCAGACCCGCCAAAAGGCGGTGGCTCCACGCTCGGTACGCTGTGCAGTTTAAAACCCTGCGTTTTCTCCAGTCAACTGGCGAACTGGCATTTGTAAAATAATTTAATTCCAATGAGAATTCAGTTTTCACGAACCACCAGTTTTGTTTACAGTTTTTAAGAAATAAACTTCATATATATTCCATAATAAACAAAAATACAATAAAATAAGGAATAATTGAGGAGAATTATGGAAAACAAAAATAAACGAAGTGCCTCACAAGTTGTTGTGCAGGATGTTATGAAAATCAAAAAAGGGGAGAGAGTCCTCATAATTGCAAATCCTGCAACTTATAGTATTGCTCAAAATCTGTACAATGCAGCAGAAGCTCAGCAGGCTTTACCTACACTCATTATCCAGCCTGATAAAACAAGTTTTGACAATGCCAATGAAGAAACTTTACATGCAATTGCTACCGCTCCCGATGTATGTTTTTCCATTTCAAACATAAAGCTTGGAAAAGATCCTCACGCCAGTGCAACTCCATACAAAACTGAAGATGGCAGTGAGTTTACGCATATTTTTGATTATCTTTTGGATGGAAAAAAAATAATGCGTGCAGCATGGACACCTGGAATCACTCAGGATATGATGGATAGAACAGCTGCAATCGATTATAATGAACTTCAAAATCGCTGCAGAATTCTTAAAAATAAATTCGAAAATGCGAAAGACGTTCTTGTTAAGGCTCCAGGTGGCACTGATATTACAATCTCAGTAGAAAAAAGAAAATTGATGTTTGATGACGGAGATTTTTCAAAACCGGGAACTGGAGGAAACATTCCGGCTGGCGAAGTTTTCATAAGTCCTGTTGTAGGAAAATCAAATGGAAAAATCGTTTTTGACGGTTCCATGACTTTCAGCGATGGAGATTCAATTTTAAAAACTCCCATTTCTTGTGATGTAGAAAATGGTTTTGTCACAAAAATAGACGGTGGAAGTGAAGCTCAGCGGCTTTTGCAGACAATTACAGAAGCTGAAAATCGTGCAGTTTCTTATGAACGCGACGGAAAACTTCCGAAGGGGCAGGGTGAGGTTTACAAAAAGAATGCAAGAAATATCGGAGAACTTGGAATCGGGTTAAATCCAAATGCATTAATCACAGGAAATATGCTTGAAGATGAAAAAGCTTTTCATACCTGTCATTTTGCAATCGGAGAAAATTATGATAATGATGCACCAAGTCTTATTCATCTGGATGGAGTTGTCAAAAATCCAACAATCACAATTGTTTATGCAGATGGACACACTCACGAAATCCTAAAAGATGGAAAACTCCAGGACTGCTAAAGGAAATAAAATATATGAAAAATAAATTATTTTTTACACTTTTTCTGACTTCCTTTTTGATTTTCAATGCGTGTGCAAAACAACAGAAACAATCTGAAAAGCAGAATCAACAGAAAGAAAAAAATGTAAATCAATCTTCAGAGAAAAAAGTGGAACTTAATCCTGAAATAGAAAAACTGAACAGAGTTTTAATCCAGCTTTCTGATGAATGTAAAAATGCCATTCCAAATGGAAATCCTCAGGAATTTTTGCAGGATTTACATGCAGTTCTGCAATCAGAAAAAGATTTTTCATCTGATGATTTAAGTCCGTTTTATCTGATAGACAAAAAACATACCGTTTCAAGCGATTATATTCCAAAAAATTTGATTCCTTTGAAAAAAAATGAATTGTTTGATATAAATAAAAATAATCTTTCATTAAGATCTGAAGCTTACGAAGCTTTGAAAAAACTTGCAGAAGCGGCCTTGAAAGATGGCATAAAACTTACAGTCAGTTCAACTTACCGCTCTTATGAATATCAGAAAAATCTTTTTGATTATTGGGTTTCTGTAGACGGACTTGAAGAAGCAGAAAGGGAAAGTGCCCGTCCTGGAACGAGTCAGCATCAGCTTGGTCTTGCCCTTGATTTTGCCCCTGTTGATGATGCGTTTGATGAAACTCCAGAAGGCAAATGGGTTTATGAAAATGCTTCAAAATATGGATGGAGTTTGAGTTTTCCTCAGGGATATGAACATGTTACCGGATATCGCTGGGAATGTTGGCATTTCCGTTATATTGGAAAAACAGCAGTAGATTTTCAAAAAAAATGGTTCAGCAATATTCAGCAGTTTATGATAGAATTTATAGATTTATGGAAATCAGAATAATATGAACAGTGGAATTATACAAAAAAAATCAGAAAATAAAAAATTGGATGTAAAGCTCATCGCTTTGGATTTGGATGATACTCTTTTGGACGATAACCGCCAGATTTCAGATGATAATGTAAAGGCTTTGCAGGAATGTGCTTCACGCGGAATTTATGTTGTTTTGTGTTCGGGGCGTGCCGAAGATGCAATTCTGCCTTTTGTCCGCCGTCTTGAGATTGCAGGTACAAAAGCAGGACGATATATAGTTGCGATAAACGGATGCAGCATTTTTGATTTACATAAACGCAAACAGATTTTCTGTCAGAAAGTTCAGCCTGATATTTTAAAACGTACAAACGAAATTGCCAAAATTTACAAACTTTGCAGCGAAGTTTACACAGCAGATACAATTTATTTTCCTGAATATAACGAATGGACAAAACTTGATGTTGATTTGTGTGGACTGAAAGGCGTAGAAAGTCAGGATTATGAAAAACTTCTGGAATCTCCGTTTGTCAAAATGCTCATACCTGGAGAACCGAAACTTTTACTTGAAATTCAAGATAAACTTCGTGATGAATTTGGGGAACGTGCTGTAATTTTTACAAGCAAACCTTATTTTTTGGAAATTCTTCCTCCAAATTGTGGAAAAGGTGAAAGCATTCATTGGCTTGCAAATCACATCGGCATAAATACTTCTGAAACTATGGGGTTTGGTGACAGTATGAATGATGAATCAATGATCAAACTGTGCGGATATGGAGTTGCAATGAAAAACGGTCTGGAAGAAATCAAAAATATTGCAGATTTTGTAACAGATAAAACGAATTCCCAAAGCGGTGTTGCAGATTTTCTGTACAAATATGTTTTATAGTTCTTTCCAGATTTCCGGCGATATTTGTAGGGAAGGGATGAGTTTTGGAAAATCAATTTTGTCTTTTTTCCTGCTTTTTTCAGCCGATTTTACAGCTCTAATCAATAAGTTTTTTGGAGTGTGACTTTCATCGATGAATTCAAGCATGTCCACTTTATAACCGGCTTTTTCCAACCATTTTCCGCGAAGACTGTCTGTCACCAAAGATGCAAATTTGTCTCGAATTAATCCCCATTTTAAAAGCGGTTCAAAAATTTCATCAATCTCATCATGAAAAGCTTTTATCAGACGTTCCTGCGGATTTTTATTTTCCAAATCGATATTTTCAGTCTTTTGTGTTTTTTTTGAAAGTTGAGAATTTACTTGATGCTGACAGCATGGAACACTCAAAATCACTTTCGCATTATGATCAACAGCGTATTTCAGTGCAAAATCGGTTGCCGTATCACAAGCATGAAGCGTTACAACAATATCAGGTTCCTGACCAGAATAATCTGCAATATTTCCAACTTTAAATTTTAGACCTTTCAAATCTAGTTTTTCCGCCAGATCATTGCAGTATTTAATCACATCAGATTTTAAATCCAATCCTTCAATTTGACAGGGAATATTTTTTATTTGTGTCAAAAAATAATGAATTGCAAAAGTCAGATAAGATTTTTCGCATCCAAAATCGCAAATTTTCAAAACAGGATGATTTTCATTTTTATTTTTTTGATAGATTTTCAGAACATCGTTTACAGCATCATCAATAAATTCCAAAAAACGATTAATCTGACGGAATTTATCATATTTCGCATTGAATACTTTTCCTTCAGCATTCATTATCCCAAGAGTGACCAGAAATGGAACTGGTTTTCCTTCCTGCAGAATATAATTTTTCTTTTTTTCAGGTAAAAACTGGAGCTTTTCATTTGAGTCAGAACTTGATTTTGAGTTTGCTAAAAACTTTCCATTTGGATTGCCATAAAAAAGTTCATTTTCTTTTATACTTTGATTCTTTTTTTCACTGTTGATATTTTTGTGCAGTTCAGTCTGCCTGCCTTTTTTATTTGTAAGAATTGTGATTTCTTCATTTTCAGTTCGCTTAACACAGTTTTTGAAAGTGATTCCAACATTTTCATCCAAAAAAGATTCAAGTTTCAAACAATCCCAATGTTCATGAAAAACCTGAGTTTTTGTGAAAAGTTGCACAAAGTAACTTATACTGCCGGACGCGTTTTCAATAGAAATTTTGATTTTTTCATATGGTTTTGAAAGTTTTTCGCAAACATTTCCACAAGGTTTAGATAAAGTTACACTTAAAATCATCATTTTCTCCAATCCATTTTTGTCTCAAAATCACAAAGTAAAAAAATCTGAAAAACACAATGTACAGAATGATTTTCAACAAAAAATTGCAATTCAACAGCTTTAAAATTATCGGAAAAAAACAGATGAAAACAAACTTTTTTTTGTAAAACTGGGGACAGACCTTATTGTAAAAATTGGGGACAGTCTCAGTTTAACGTAATAACTAGGGACAGCCCTCAGTTTAACGGATAGATAAAAACTGTAAACAAGGTCGTACCCCTTTAAACCCTCCACCCATAATTTCCCCAATCTTCCCACTATACTATTTTTCAAAATAGTGATATATTTATACTTATGGCTAAGTGTATTGTTTTTGTAAATCAAAAAGGCGGAGTTGGAAAAACAACTTCTGCCATTAATATTGGAGCATACGTTGCCCTTGCTGGCAAAAAAGTGCTTTTGATAGATTTTGACTCTCAGGGAAATATGTCAAGTGGCGTTGGACTTTCCAAAGATAAACCAACAATTTATGAACTTTTGGCCGGACAGGTTTCTGCTTCTGAATGTGTTCAAAAAACACCCGTAGAAAATCTTGATGCAATCAGTGCTTCTTTAGATTTGTCGGGAGTTTCTATTGAACTTGCAGACCAGGAAGACAGAGAATATTACTTAAAAAATGCACTTAAACCTCTTCAATCTTCGTACGATTACATTATGATTGACTGTCCTCCTTCTTTGGGAATTTTGACATTAAACGGGCTTGCTGCGGCAGATTCTGTTCTTGTACCAATGCAGTGTGAATATTTTGCCCTTGAAGGAATAACTCTTTTGCTTCAAACCGTTCAAAAAGTGCAGGAAAGCATTAATAAAGAACTCAAAATCGGCGGTATTTTCTTCACAATGTATGATTCGCGCACTCGCCTTGCCCAGGATGTAGTAATGCAGGTAAAATCATATTTTAAGGATTTAGTATTCAATACCATTATCCCAAGAAATATCAGACTCTCTGAAGCTCCTTCTCACGGACTTCCAATTTGCAAATATGACCCGGAATGTGTTGGTGCCCGTAGTTACGCAAAACTGTCGGAAGAGGTGATTCATCGTGGCTAAAAATGCTTTGGGAAAAGGACTTGGAGCCCTTTTGCACGAAAATACAACATTCTCAGAAAGCAAAAAACTTCAGTCTTTGAGCGAGAATTCACCAAATGCAAGTTTAAAACTTCCTCAAAATATTACAATGGAAGATGATGGCAGCCTTTGGGTGGATCCAGCTTTACTCATTCCCAATCCAAAACAACCACGACTTGAATTCGACCAAAAAAAACTAGATGAACTTTGTGATTCCATCAAAGTAAACGGAATTTTACAGCCAATTATCATCGAAGATTCTGGAAACGGAAATTTTTACATAATTGCTGGTGAAAGAAGAACTCGTGCAGCAAAAATGGCAGGTTTGACAAAAGTTCCAGTTCAACTTAGAAAATTTGATGAGCAGCAAAAACTGGAGATGGCACTTATAGAAAATATTCAGCGTGCCGATTTAAACCCAATCGAAGAAGCAACCGCCTATTACAACCTTATTCAAATGGGAGATTTAAATCAGGATGAAGTTGCTAAAAGAGTAGGAAAAGCACGTGCAACCGTTGCAAATTCAATCAGACTTTTGCGCCTTCCTGAAGATATAAAAAAAGCACTTTCAAATGGACAGATTTCTTCTGGTCATGCACGAGCTCTTTTAATGGTAAAAACAGATTCCGAACTTCACATCTTGTTTGGAAAAATTGTTGGACAGGGCATGTCTGTTCGCGAAGCAGAAGAAGAAGCAAAAAAATTGAACGAAGGTTCCAGAGCTGCTTCAAATAAAAAACAAAAAAAAGAGCTGCCTCAAAAAGATGCCGATGTATTAAATTTTGAACAGGAATTGAAAAATATTTTTGGAACAAAATCCATAAATCTTAAGGGTGACATAAACAAAGGTTCAATCGTAATCGGTTTTGACACAAGAAAAGATTTCGACCGAATTTACGATGTTCTTATGTCAAAACGCTGAAACTATTTACCTTCCAGTCAGCTTAAATACCTAAACAATATCCAAGAAAGATTTGTAGCAGTCATAAAGCTGTGACAAATCTTCCTTGCTTGTAATTTCCCACGGAGCATGCATACTTAGCACAGCAATTCCAGCATCCAAAACATTCATTCCATATTTAGCTGCGTGATATGCAATAGTTCCGCCACCGCCCTGATCTACTTTTCCAAGTTCAGCCATCTGATATTTAACACCAGATTTATCCATAAGATTACGCACTTTCGCAATAAATTCAGGATTTGCATCAGAAGCACCAGATTTTCCACGACTTCCAGTATATTTTTGAAACGCAACACCGCCGCCAAGTACACTGGAATTATCCTTATCATACAAAGAAGCATTCATAGGATCATAAGCAGAATTTACATCAGAAGAAAGCATGAAACTGTTAGCAAGAGCTCTGCGCAAAGTTAATTCGCTGTAATTTTTTTCCGTACGAGCAATAACTTCGGCAACCATATTTTCAAAAAGATTAGAAGCCATTCCCGTTGCGCCCACACTGCCAATTTCTTCCTTATCAACACAAAGACAACATTTAGTTCTCGGTTTACATTCAGTTTCAAGCATAGCCATCACAGAAGAATAAGCACAACTGCGGTCATCCTGTCCATAACCCAAAATCATAGAACGGTCAAGCCCCATGTCACGTGCTTTTCCAGCAGGTACAATTTCCAGTTCAGCAGATTTTAAATCACTTTCTTCTATATTATATATTTCTTTCAAAAGAGCTAGAATCACTTCTTTGTTTTTCTGATTTACAGATTTGTCCTTATCTTTTTCATCATTCAGACTTTTATCACAATTCTCTTTTTCACAGTCAGATGAAATTCCAAGCCCCATAATCAAATCCAAATCTTCACCTTTAATAAAATCGCTTGCCTTGTCTTTCATCTGATCTTGAGCCAAATGAGGCAGAATATCTGAAATGCAAAAAACAGGATCATCATTGCTTTCACCGATAGTCACTTTTACAGTAGAACCGTCTTTTTTACAAACAACACCATGAATTGCAAGAGGAATCGTCGTCCACTGATATTTTTTTATACCGCCATAATAATGAGTGTTCAGGTAAGTCAAATTTTCCTTTTCATACAAAGGATTCTGCTTAACATCAAGACGCGGAGAATCCACATGTGCACCAAGAATATTCATCCCCTTTTCCATAGCTTCAGAACCAATCTCGAAAAGTGCAATTGCCTTATTCATTTTTGTGACATACACCTTATCACCAGTTTTCAACTTTGAAAAATTCGAAATATCCTTATACCCCTTCTTTCTTGCAATTTTTATAATTTCTTCCACACATTCACGTTCAGTTTTACCGTTATTCAGGAAGTTTTTGTATTCTTTAACCAGCTGTTCATTCATATTTCACCTCTTTTTTTCTAATTATATAACTTTTTTTCATAAACTTCAATTTTCCATAATCTTAAAAATAAAATTCAGGGCGTTCCCCTACGCTTCGTTTCACTTCGCTACGGGTCGGACCTTCCACCCTTCGCTCACGCTCATCCCTCCGCCACAGGTTTGCAGGCAAACCCAGAAGCGATGCAGAAAGAATGGCGGAGTGGACTGCTTCGCAGGGGTTCCACGTCCTAACGCGGTTTAAAATACAAAATGCAACTAAAAAAATGGCTCAATCCTAAATTTTGTGTGATTTCTGATTTCTGATATAAACTTTTCTTGA
>CAMEET010000020.1 GCA_945915085.1 uncultured Treponema sp.
CTGCCACCTTTATTCACCGCAGAACATTTCAAAAACAATGGGAATAAAAACAGAGAATAAATCATGATTATTTGATTTGAAAACAAGGTCGTACCCCTTTTTACAAAAAAAGGGCTGACCCCATTTAAATCAAGGTCGTACCCGAATTTTCAAACCAAAAAAAATCATGTTTTTATAAAAATCAAATGGAGGTTTCATTATGAAAATCAGAACACTCATCTCAAAAACAATCCTTGCTTCCGCATTTTCGCTAGCCTTGATTGCAACTCTTTGTTCGTGTGGCAAAAAATCCACAAGCCGCGTCAAAACAAATGACAAAGGAGAAATCGAAGAAATTTCTGTAGTAGTTCAGTCAGAAACTGGAGAATATGATCCCGCTGGTGCTGCAGCTTATGTTTACTTTTCTCACCAAAGTTTTACTTTAAGTCCACTTGTTGCCTACACAGAAGATGGAAAATTCACTCCAGCCACAGCTGAAAAATGGGAAATAAGCGATGATCTTCTGACTTACACATTTTACATAAGAAGTGATGCAAAATGGTCAGACGGTTCAGACGTAACATCAGCAGACTACAAAAACACAATGATTCGTGCTTTGGAACCTTCAAACGGAGCATGGTATGTTGATTTTCTTTTCCCTATCAAAGGTGCTCTTGAAGCATTTAATGGAGAATGTTCTTTGGATGACGTAGCAATCGATGCATCAAATCCAAAAATAATCAAATTCACACTCAAAGAACCATGTGCATACTTCCTCGACATGTTCCCAAATATTCCAACATTTATGCCTTCCAATGTAAAATATGCAACAAATGAAGACAAAAACTGGGATATGGAACCTGCAAAAAATCTTGCAAACGGACCATGGTACATGGCAGAACGAAAACCTGGAGAATACATTCTTTATAAGAAAAACCCATATTATTTTGATGCCGATTCTGTAAATCTTCTTTCTATTAAATTAAGATTCATGGACGATGATCAGGCAAAAGCTGCTGCATATCAGACAGGAGAAATCACATTGCTCACAGGCGCACCTTCATCAATTGCAGAAAGATATCAAGGCTCTCCAGATTTAAAATTCTCAGAAGTTCCTCAGACAAATTACATCATGATGAATCCAAACATTGCACCATTTGACAACCCAAAAGTTCGTAAGGCATTTGCCCTTGCCTTAAACAGAAAAGACATTGCAACAGTAGTTGGAATTTCATGCGTGCCTTCTACAACATTTGTAGGACGCTTCTATAAATCAAAAGTAGATGGAACACCTTGGGGAACACTACAGGGAGACCTTCTCGAAGAAAATCTGGAAGAAGCAAAAAAACTCCTTGCCGAAGCTGGTTATCCTAACGGAGAAGGACTTCCAACAATAACATACACATATCCATCAATGTCTTACGAAGGAGATGTTGCACAAGTTTTGCAGCAGCAATGGAAACAACTAGGTGTCACAGTTGAACTTCAAGCACTCGAAAATGAAGTTTACGTAGCACAACGTCGTGAGAAAAAAGACCAGCTCATCAGAATGCAGTGGTATGCCGACTACAATGATCCAACAACATGGCTAATGATGTACGTAAAAGGAAATGCTCTCAACGACATCAATTATGACAACGAAGAATATAACAGTTTGCTTGCACAGTCAAACCTTGAACTTGATGCACAAAAAAGACAGGATTTGTTACTAAAGGCTGAAAAAATTGCAGTAAGCGAAGACACTGTAATCTGTCCTCTGTTTACAAATAACAATACAAACCTGATTCCACCAGAACTTGAAAACTACTACTACGATGTTCTAAACTATGCAAATTATACAGGTATGCGTGTAAAACAGGAAAAATAAACAGCAGGCAAGATAATTTACAAAAAACAAAAAGACCCACTGCAGAAACAAAAACTGCAGTGGATTTTCTGCAAAAACATTGTTTTATAAAAAAAACAAAAATGAGGTAAAAAAATGACATCAGAAAAAATAAACGATTTAGAAATAGTAAACTTATCAGATTATTTTGATTCAAAATTAGTCCGACTCATACCTGCAGACGCAGTAGCGACAAGCGGAGGAATATCCGAAATCCCGTTGACATTCAATATTCATGCAGAAGTTCAAAAAAAATTGAATTTTGAAACAAAAAAACTCCAGCAATTATACGGTTTCGCCATAATCACAAAAAAAATAAAAGAAATAAACGAAAGTCCATATTATTCAAATAAAAAAGAAGGAAAACTTCGGTTCATAGAGCTAAACGATTGTGGCGAAGTTTGGATTTTAAAATTTGAATTCCTTGATGACACAACAAAGCTTTATGCAGTAAAATCAGAAGAAGTAATTAAACTCTTGAATAACTGCAGAAAACCACAAGCTGATTTCTAAACAAAACAACTCAGTGGCAGTTTCAATCAGATATACAATTTTTCTCACCAAAACCAAAGAAAACTTTTGCAGCAATCAACATCACTGCCACATAGTATGAACCAAGAGAAAAAAAGTGACTTAAAACTGTTTCAGAATAAATAAAATTTCTGAGCATCAGAATATCCGAAACAAAAAAAATAATACTGCCAATCATCAACTGTTTTGGAATCCCAAATGAAAACATCACCATAGCAGTCATCGCAAAAGTATAAATAGTACCAAAAATCTTTAATAAAAAACTTACATCAACAAATTTAATAAAAATACAGACACAGCCGAAAACCACAATCCATATAATAAACTGCCAGAATTTAGGTTTTCTAAAATACAAATAGCATCGAACAAAAACACAATGAGCCAAAACATAGGAAACTGCTGCAAATTCCATAAACAGATTAATAAAAGCGTCCCCTATCAAACACAAAAAGAAACCAATCAAAAATAAAAAAGATAAACGAGACTTATTTTCTTTCCATCCCAAAAAACATAAAACAAAAGGAAACAGACTTAAAGTACCTTTTAAAACAGCTTCAAGAACCTTCCAATCATGATGCGCAAAAAGAAAATACTCATGCACCAAAAAGAGAACAAAAATAATCACCGAAAAAAAATAAACAATAAAACGCTTTTTCATCAAAAAAAATTATACCCTTATCCCCAAATTTCTGCAAACAAAAAATAAGGAGGGGAAAGCCTTCCCCTCGCTACAGCCCCAAGTCGCTTCACTTCGTTTCGCTTTGTTGTGTCTTCCGCTACCCCTTCTCCTGGGGGAATCCCCCAAGCCCCCTTATAAATAAAAACAAGGTCGTTCCCCTTTTTTACAAACAGGGACACACCTTGTTTTCACGAGTTTTAGCGAAGCGTTAAAAAACTCAAGGCTCGTTTTAGACTAAACTAACAATGGTGTCCAAAATTTTCTAAACGAGCCATGGACAGCCCTTGTTTTATTAAACAATTTTCAAATCTTTTGAAACTTTATTAAAAATCTTGTGTCTAACTAAATATCCTTAAAATCATAAACTTGAAGAAAGTTTCAACTTTCGAAAGTTTATGATTCGTCCGCGCTAAGCGGACAGTCAAATAAAAGAGTTTCGCAAGAAACTCTAAGTTTATTCAAATGGCACAATTTCAGCCATTTGAATAATACTCCTCAAAATCATAAACTTGAAGAAAGTTTCAACTTTCGAAAGTTTATGATTCGTCCGCGCCAAGCGGACAGTCAAATAAAAGAGTTTCGCAAGAAACTCTAAGTTTATTCAAATGGCACAATTTCAGCCATTTGTATAATTTTTTTTTCAGGAGAACAGATTATGGAACTTGCCCATAAATTTCTTGTAAAAGACAGGGAATATTCAAATTACGAAGATTTCAAAAAGAACTGTAAAATTAAGACAATTCCAGATTTTAATTTTGCCTATGACATTATTGATCAGTATGCAAAAGATGCACCACAAAAACGTGCTTTAGTTTGGATTGATGATAATGGCGAAGAAAAAATTTTTTCTTTTTCTGACATTTCTAATGAATCAAAAAAAGCAGCATATTGGCTTAGCACAAAGGGAATCAAAAAAGGCGACACTGTAATGTTGATTTTACGTCGTCGCTATGAATGGTGGATTTTGATGCCAGCACTTCACAGAATCGGTGCAATTGTAATTCCTGCTACTGACCAACTTTTACAGGCTGATATTGAATACAGAACAAATGCAGCAGACGTCAAAATGATTATTTCTTATGACAATCCACATATTCAGGCTGAAATTGAAAAAGCAATGGAAAAATCACCAACAGTTGAAGCACTAGTCACCGTAGGAAAAGAAAAGCGTAATGGCTGGATTTCTTTTCATGACGAATATGAAAATATGTCTCCTGAATTCCCTCGTCCAACAGGAGAAGCAGCAACACACAATTCTGATCCTATGCTCCTTTATTTTACTTCAGGAACTTCCGGCTATCCTAAAATGGTTCTTCAAGATTTTGATTATCCTTTAGGACACATTATTACAGCAAAATATTGGCATGGTGTTATTGATGACGGACTTCATCTTTCTATTGCAGAAACAGGCTGGGCAAAATCAACATGGGGTAAACTCTATGGTCAGTGGATTGCAGGTACGGCACTATTTGTTTACGATATGAACAGCTTCAAACCAACAAAAATGCTTGAAATGATTGCACACTATGGTCTTACAACTTTCTGTGCACCGCCAACAGTTTACCGCTTCCTTGTAAGACAGGATTTATCAAAATATGACTTAAGCAAGTGCATCCGTTTCAGCACTGCAGGCGAAGCTTTAAACAGCGAAGTTTACAACAAGTGGCTTGAATATACAGGCAAAAAAATCTATGAAGGTTATGGTCAGACAGAATCAACAATCATCTGCGGTAATTTCATGGAATATAGTGAAATACGCCCTGGTTCCATGGGAAAACCAAATCCGCTTTATGATGTTGAAGTTTTAAATACAAACAACAAACCTGTAGCTCCTGGTGAAATCGGTGAGCTTTGCATTCATGTTGAAAACGGACGTCCTTTTGGTCTTTTGTTGGGATATCACAAAGATGTTGTACTTACAGCTGATGCATTTGATGGCGGAGTTTATCACACAGGTGATAATGTTTACATGGATGAAGATGGATATGTATGGTTCGTCGGCCGCAAAGATGACATCATAAAAACTGCAGGCTATCGTGTAAGTCCGTTTGAAGTAGAATCAATCCTTCAGCAGCATCCTGCAGTAATGGAATGTGCAGTTACTGGCGTAGAAGATGCAAAACGCGGAATGTCCGTAAAAGCAACTATTATCCTTTCTCCAGGATATGACAAAAAAGATCCGAAGGAAATGGAAATTGAACTTTCCACATTTGCCAAAGAAAATACGGCCATGTACAAATGCCCTCGAATTTTTGAATTCGTAAAAGAACTTCCAAAAACAATCAGCGGCAAAATCAGACGCGTAGAAATCCGTGAAAAAGACAAAGGAAAAGACTTAGACAAAATCAAAGGAGATTTTTAACAGAAAAACAAATAACAAATGAAAAAAATGCCACAACTTCTTGGGAGCTGTGGCATTTTTTTTATCAAGAAATACTTCATTTTGATTCAGATGCGATTCGAACGCACGACCTTCCGCTTAGGAGGCGGATGCTCTATCCAGCTGAGCTACTGAATCATAAACGGAAAATATTATATCACAAAATTAAAATAAATAATAGACTCCAGGCTTAGAAAGTCCGGCAAATCCATCAACAATTGCGTCAACACTGTTTACCGCATCATTGTAATGGCATAGATACATCTTTTTGCGAATGTCTGGCGAAAGTCCGCAAAGCTGTTCGTACGAGGCATGTACTCCAGCAGAATATCCAGAAACATCACAATCCTGAAAAATGCATTCAATATTTTTATATTTTGCAAGCAAAAATCTCAGCTGATCTTCATTAAACTGAGTATCACCTGTAAAAAGGATTTTTTCATCAATCAAAAGTCCATATGAAAGCTGCGAATTTTTGAAATTATTTTGATTCGAACAAACATGCCTTGTCCTGAAAAATTTCAAATCCAGTTTTCCCAAAACGCAATGATACATTTCAAACGGTTTTTTTTGAATCTGCTGAATTGGAAGTTCATGAAAATAATCTTCAAAATGCATTCGACCATTTTCGCTGAACTGCATTCCTCCGCACAAAGACTCTTTCCAAAGCTTTTTTTTGAATTTTGGAGGGATAAAAATGTTCACTGGTGAATGACGCACATATTTATCCATCAAAACCATTTCTTCCACACCGCCTATATGGTCAGCATGAGGATGCGTCAAAATAACATTTTCAATTTCGGTTATTTTTGTGTGATAATGATTTTCCAAAGCAAAAGGACAAAGCGTTCCGCAGTCAACAAGAATATGATTATCTCCTTTTATTATCAGTAGATTATTCTGAAAATTATTTTTCACAAAAGCACTGCCCGTACCGATGAAAAAAAGAGAAAGCCGTCCGTCATTTTTTAGATTGATTTTCGAATTAAAAGGTTTTACAATCATCGCTATATTATATCACATAATTTAGAAATTTGATAGACTTCTTCTACACCATTTACTAAAATACCTGCCATTCCCATTTCTAACGGCAGCGCAATATCCAAATCAAAGCGGTCACCTACGGCAACGCATTCCTGAGGATGTAATTCCAGCAATTTCAAAGCATAAATGAACGGTTCTTTTGCTGGTTTTGATTTTTTGCAAGTATCAAGTCCCACAATGTTTTCAAAAAAATCAGAAACGCCTAAAGCTAGCAGAGTTTTTCGCGCAGGCAAAACAGGATTATTTGTGACGCAAATCAATTTATACTTTTGTGAAAGTGTTTTGAGTTCAGCAATCAGTTTATTGTCTTTTTCCAAAAATTTTTGTGGAGAAAGCAATGTTTTTCTCCATTCAATACTTTGTTCTATAGGAATACCAAAGTTCAAAAGTGTGTTTCCAAGACTTACTTTGCTGCCATTATGTTCTTCAGCAAATTTTTTGCGGTAATCTGCCACCATTTTTCTAGCTTCATCAGCACTTATTCCACGAAGTTTTGCAAACTCACGAACCTGACAGTCTACCTGCTCAAAAGCATATTTTGGAGAAGTATAAAGTGTAGAATCAATATCAAAAATAAATCCTTTGATGTGAGATGGAATTTTTGATGGCAGATTAAAAGTTTTCATAACAATTCCTTATTGATAGAGTTTTTTTTCACAATTTTTTTGGCAGCAACTCGAATATTCTCAAATTTTTGAAGAGCCGTAAAACCAGCACAGGCATCTCCTAAAAGTTCAGCATCGGCACATTGACATATTTCAATCTGCATACCTGTAACAACAGACTTTTCTTTCAAAAGCAACAAATCTTTTGCCTGACCGCCTGTTGCAGTCATTTTTGCAGGAAAAGCCACTTTATTTTGTTCTGCAAGCGACCGTAGAATATCAATCGCTTTTTTTGCTTCTAAAAGTCTTTCTTTTTTTGAAAGATTTGCACTTTCTGGAATCAAAACTGATGCATTCCACAAATCTTTGATAACAGAAGGTAATGAACGAACATTTTTATCCTGCAATAAAACAGATGAAGCAAAATTAAAACCTTCGGAAGAGCCGCATCTATCGCATAAAGTGCCGTTTTGCAAAGTATCAGTTCCAATCAAAGCAGCAACAAAATCAGGACCGCCAGAAACGACTGGCAAATCCGAAGGTAATCCCAAATAAGATGCAGCAGATTTTGTAAGTTTTCCACATATTTTCCCGATTTCTATAAAAGGTGGAATTTTTTGAAAATCAATCTTACAAAGTGAAAGATTTTCGTTTGTCCAATAAGCCGAAATAAAACGTTCCTCTGGCAAAATTGTTACCGCTTTTTGAGTCAGTTCATAAATCAAAAATTCTGGGCCAGAAAAAATAATCTTATCTTCAAAATATTTCGGATAAAGTTTTTTAAAAGTAACAATTCTTGGTAAAAAAAGTGATTTTTTTAATTCGTTTTGTGCCTGTTCACAAAAACCACTGAAAACAGAAAAGTCGATTTTCTCATTCCACAGAAAAGTAAAACCTTCCTGAGAAACAAGAGTTGGACCGTTTCCAGAAACAACAATCGCATTGATTTCAAATTCTGTACAAACCCCAGAATCATGCAAATCTTTGACAGCATTTTGCAAACAGATTTTCCATTCCAGAGAAATAAAATGACTATAACAATCTTTAAATTTTTTTGTGCAAATAAAAACGACTTCGCCATCAGCAGAAATCAATCCTACTTTTAACGAAGTCGTTCCAATATCAACACAAAGAACAGAATCTTTCATCATGCATCAATATTCTGCAAAACTCAGATTAATTTGAAGATTTTTCTTCTGTTTTTTGCTCAGGATTTGCATTCTTTAAAACTTTTTCGATAATATTCCGGTTATCCAAAAGTTCACTCAAAGACTGATTATAATGAATGCGTGTAATTACATTTGCAAAAAGTCCGCTGACATCAGTGCTGATATACCATTCACGTTTCAAAAGTTCTTCATGATAAACAGCATTTGTACCAATGATTCGATAGAACAAACCATTTTTATACGCTTCATCAAATTCTTCAATGGCATTTCCAGTAAAGAACGGCAGACTGATTGCACAGATAACTTTTGTAGCACCCTGTTCTTTCAAAAATCCCATAGCTTTAAGCAAAGTACCGCCAGTTCCAAGCATATCATCAGCAAGGAAAGCAACTTTACCTTTGACATCGCCAAGTAATTTTACAGATTTTATATTAGTTGAATGTGCATCCTGTGTAACAATAGAATAATCACGCTCTTTGTAAATCATAGCAAGCGGAAGTTTTAGTCCCGAAGCGTAGAATTTATTTCTGTCAATTGCACCAGTATCAGGAGAAACGATGACTAAATCCTCGGTTTTTCCAGTTAAATCAACAATTTTGCCCAATTCTCTGATAATCTGATAACTTGCATGTAGATTATCCAGATTTGCACTTGAAAAAGCGTTTACAATTTCCCGCGAATGCAAATCCAGTGTGATAATTCTGTCTACACCCTGCATTTCATAAATGTGACCCAAAAGACTTGCAGTAAGACCTTCACGACCTTTTCGTTTGTGCTGTCTTGCATAAGGATAAGCAGGCACAACCAAAGTGATTTTTTCAGCTCCGGCAATTCTTACAGCATCAATTGTAACTAACAAAGACATAACATGGTCGTTTACAGTCATGCGTACTTTGTTGGCACCTCCATTCAGTGAAAGCACTTCATGGTTTTCAACATCCTGAAAAATAAATACATCTTTTCCACGGACAGTATCCAACAGTTCAGTTTTTACTTCTCCATTGGCAAAATAGGTAAAACGTGCGTTTACCTTAAAAACAGGCGGACGATACCTGTCTGTAGCACCCCTTATGCAAAGATCACTAGTTTGCAAATCGTTCTGCAAATTAATCTGCTGCACAAGCTCTTCTTTTGTAAGCTCATAACGCTTAGATACAACATCGTTCTTCAAAGTGAAGCGGTGTTTGTACATGTGTTTAAGGTGCGTTATGACTTCATTGGCGAAAGATTCACCACCAGGACACGCAACAATCGCTAGACTTGTTGGTTCTGTGTAAGGCATAATAAGACCTCTTTTATATTGGGATAGGTAAAATCTAGCATAAAAAAGAGAATTTTGCAATGATTTCAAAGTATGAGTAATAGAAAAATAATCAAATCAATTCCAGTCAATTGCTTTTACATTTAATTCATAAAATTCAGGCTTCACAAGAAATTTCAAAGCACTTTTTAACTTTTCTTTTGAAACCAATCCAGTTTTACTTGCAGCGCCCAAAAGAATCATGTTCACGATTTTTGAACTTTTTAACTCTCTGCAAGCACGAGCTGCATCAACAGAAATAACATTTTCAGCGTTACTTTTTAAGAAATTCAGATAATCATTTTTATCAAAAACTTTGCCTGTCAAACTTGCTGTTGTCGGCTGGACAATCTGTTCATTTACAACTACTGTTCCACCTTTTTTAAGAAAACTTAAATTGCGCACTGCTTCAGAAGCATCAAACGCAATCAAAATATCAGCTTGCCCATACGGAATCAAAGGCGAGAAAATTTCCTGATTTTTATCACAAATCCTTACATGACTTGTAACACAGCCACCGCGTTGAGCCATGCCAATTGTTTCTGCAGAAAGTACGTTTTTTCCGCCAAGAATTGCAGCCTGTGACAGTACCTTTGCAGCCAAAACAGTTCCCTGACCTCCAACTCCACAAATCAATATATTTTTTGTCATTATTTACACTCCAATAAAAAACACAAATAAAACAGTCCCATCCAAACTCATCATTCAATTGCGTTCACAGGGCAAACTGTCGCACAAAGACCGCATCCTGTACAAAGAGATGAATCTATTTCTGCAAAGTTTTTGCCTTTTGAATCAGTTTGTCCGCTCAAAACCAATGCAGGGCATCCAAGTTCATTAATACATTTTTTGCAGGCAAGACATATTGCATTGTCAACTTTTTTTGCTCCAGAAAGTTTAAAACCAAGTTTTGACGCAATACTAATGCAAGGTGATTTAAAAATTACAGCACTGACACCTTCACTTTGAGTTGCTTTTTGCACAGCTTCAATCGATTTTTCTAAATCAAAAGGATTCACCTCGATAATTGGGGACACACCTATAGCTTCAAGAATTTTTGGAATGCTGATTTTTTCTACGATTTCGCCCATCATTGTTACGCCAGTTCCTGGATGCGGCTGGTGACCTGTCATGGCAGTGGTAGAATTATCAAGAATACAAATAGTCTGATGACTTTGATTGTAAACAGCATTTACAACACCTGTAATTCCACTCGCGAAAAAGGTTGAATCACCAATAAAACTAAAACAGAAACGGTCTGGTTCATTGTGATAAAATCCCTGCGCCATAGTAATGTCAGCTCCCATGCACAAACACGTATCTGTCATATCCAAAGGAGAAGCATTTCCAAGCGTATAACAACCAATATCTCCACAGTAAACAGTCTTTTTACCTTTCATAGCTTGTTTTACAGCATAAAAAGCACCTCGATGAGGGCATCCTGCACACAAAACAGGAGGTCGCACCGGTAAATCAATTTTTGTTATCTGATTATCCTGTGAATTTTGAATTCCAAGTTTCTGTAGAATAATTTTTTTGATTATTTCCACAGAAAGTTCCCCAGCACAAGGGACAGTTCCATCAAGTTTTCCAAGAATTTTTGTTTTAATCTGATTTTTTCCGCAGATAAAAATCAGTTTTTCTTCGATAACAGGATCGAGTTCTTCAAAAACAATAATCTGTTCTTTTTCATTTAAAAATTTTTGTGCCAAAGGCTCCGGAAATGGATATGGAGTTCCAATCTTTAAAATTTCAGCATTTTGAATCAGATTGTTTTGTGGATTTTCATTTTTGATGATAGAAAGTGCTTCTTTCAGATAAGAATATGAAATGCCACCTGCAGCAAAAGCAAGTTTTTTTTCATCAGATTTACCCGATTTGTCAAATCTGCCAGATAAATCAGATGCAGCATTTTCTTCCATTATATTTGCATTTTCTATAAAATTGAAAGGTTTGTATTCTTCCTGTGAAAATTCCTGCGTCAAGATTTTTTCGTTGCGTTCAAAAATTTTTTGATGGTTTGCAAATGAAAGACGAGGAAAAATAACCCAGCGGCTTGAATCTTTTTCGAATTCGCCTTTTTGACGGCATTGTGAAAGTTTAGGCATTTCTAAACTTTGATAGGCATGATCAACACGTGTGGTTGGCCGCAAAAGCACAGGCGTAAAATATTTTTCAGAAAGTTCAAAAGCTTTTTGAACCATTTCAAATGCTTCCAGAGGTGAACTTGGATCAAAACATGGAATCTTAGAAAATTGTGCAAACGTTCTAGTGTCCTGTTCTGTCTGGCTTGAAATTGGACCTGGATCATCAGCACTCACAATCACCATGCCGCCTTTTACACCCACATAGGAAAGACACATCACAGGGTCACTTGCAACATTTAGACCAACTTGTTTCATTGTGACAAGAGTTCTGCTTCCTGCGTAACTGGCTCCGGCTGCGACTTCAACAGCAGCCTTTTCGTTTACAGACCATTCAACATAAGTGCCAGTTTTTTCTTTGTATTTTGAAATGAATTCTATAATCTCGCTGGAAGGTGTGCCAGGATAACCTGCGCAAAGATTTACTCCAGCTTTTAATGCACCAAGCGCAATCGCCTGATTTCCCATAATCATTTGTTTTTCATTAGTAGCCATAGATTTTATAATATCATAATTACAAAGGATTCGCAAATCATAACTTGAAGCTAAATTAAAGTCTGTCCTTGGCTCGTGTAAAAGAAAATCACACCAAAATAAATTTAGTTAACACGAGCCGTGAGTTTTGGCAAATCTCGTTTTATATATTTCAAATGGCTACCCAAAAGAAAATTTCTATTTCCATGCCAAAACTCAAAGGGAAAAAGAGTTTTACAAACAAGATCTGTCCCTGTTTTAATCAATTACATTTCGCCAGTTTGAAATATTGGACGCAGATTGTAATTTTAGCAGCGTACCGAGCGTGAAGCCACCGCCTTTGGCGGGTCTGAAAGACCGAAGCGATAGCGCAGTGGCGGAAGGCGAATGACTAACTGCACTTTGCTGATTTTACTTTAAAAAAACATTTGACTTCAAATATTATCTGTGTTACTATTTATAGAAATATTTTTTTTGGAGCATTTTTTATGAAGATGACTGAATTGCAATTGGAGCAGATTAGACAACAAATTTCAAGACTTAAAGCCTGCGGTAATCCTTTTTACGTTGAACGTTTCAAAAATTTGAATCCTCAGGATATAAAAACTCAGCAGGATTTTGAAAAACTTGTTCCTTTTGTCACAAAGCAGGAATTACGCGAAGCTTATCCTCTCGGACTTTCAGCTGTCAGCGAAGATAAAATTGTACGCATTCATTCGTCTTCTGGCACTACAGGTGCTCCAGTTGTTGTTCCTTATACTCAAAAAGATGTTGATGATTGGGCAACTATGTTTGCACGCTGTTATGAACTTGCTGGAATCACTAAAGAAGACCGCATTCAAATTACTCCAGGCTACGGACTTTGGACGGCAGGAATCGGTTTTCAGGCAGGATGTGAAAAACTTGGAGCTATGGCAATTCCTATGGGTCCTGGAAATACTGAAAAACAGCTTCAAATGATGCAGGATTTAGGTTCTACTGTTATTTGTGCAACTTCATCCTATGCTTTGCTTTTGGCTGAACAGGTTGAATCACGTGGCATCGGAAAAAACATCAAACTGAAAAAAGGTGTAATTGGTTCTGAACGCTGGGGTGAGAAAATGCGCCGTCGTATTCAGGATATTCTGGGCATTGAACTTTATGATATTTATGGTTTGACAGAATGTTATGGACCTGGAATCGGCATAAACTGTACAAAACAGTCACAAGGAATGCATATTTTTGATGATTTTATTTACGTCGAAATTCTTGATCCGGAAACTGGCATTCCTGTAAAAGACGGAGAAATCGGAGAAATCACACTGACTACACTTGTAAAGGAAGGTGCTCCTTTAATCCGCTTCCGTACACATGATCTAGCTTCGTTTATTCCAGGTGAATGTCCTTGTGGCAGGAAATATCCAAGAATTTCGCAGATTATGGGGCGAAGTGATGATATGGTCAAAGTTAAAGGCAATATCATTTTTCCAAGCACAATCGAAGATGTCATAAAATCTGTACCAGGAACTTCAAGTGAATATCGTGCGATAATCGAACATGCTGACGGCAAAGATCAGATGACGCTTTTTGTGGAAGTTGAAGGCGGAACTGACCGCACGGAAGTAAGTCTTGGCATTCAGTATTTCTTTAAACAGAAATACAACCTGACTCCAAAAGTTGAAGTTGTGGGTATTGGAGAATTGCCACGCAGTGAGAAAAAAACTAAGCGCATCGAAGATAAACGTTTTGATTAATTTTTATCAGAATTCTGTCCGTTACACAGATAATTAATCTTAATGCAGGCTGAAGCACGGTTCAAGCATTGTTTTTCTTTTTCGATTTGTTCGTTGCAGCATTCGATTCTAGCATTCAGTAAATCTGTTTCACTTCCATAACCTGTTTCGTATACGGTTTGTGCCTGCGAGATTTTGGAAAGTGCTGTCTGGATTTTTAAATCCTGATATTCAATTTTCATTGTGCAGACATCAGCTGCATTGAACTGTTCGCTGAGTGTTTTTTTGATTGTTGCACACGCGTCGAGTTTTTGGATTTCGGCCGTTGTTGTTTCACTAACTTTTCTGGAAACATCACGCACTTTTTTTCCGCCATCCCAGATTGTTGTTTTCAATCCGATTGAAATATTTGCGCTGTAATCATCTTTTCTAAGCCAGTTTGGTTCGACCAAAGGAAAGCGTGAACCGCCATATCCGGCACTGACTTGAAGTGCAAGGTCTGGTTTCCAGTTTACGCTTGCTTTTGCAATTTTTTCAGCTGTCTGATTTACTTCTTTCAATTGAGTCAGCATTTTGATTGAAAGTTTATCATGAGAAACTGCTTTTTCCTGCATTTCCGCGCGTTCCGAATTTAACATTTGTAAATATTTTTCTTCATCAAAAGTGTAATCGATTTTTTCGAGTGTTAGATTTTCCAGCCCTGTTGACCGTTCAAGTTCCAGTAACTGTTGATTTACCTGTTCGTGCAAGTCCTGCTGTGCAATATCCAGCTGTTTTGCTTTAATCTTTGCTTCAAGAACATCCTGTTCCAAAAGCATTCCAGATTTCTGAGCATCAACGCTGACCTGAACGAGCCTTTGAACATATTGTTTTTCTTCTTCGATAATTTGAAGAATTTTTTCTATATAAAAAAGAGCTGTGAGGCGAGATTCCAATTCGACCTGCAGTTCTTCCTGTTTAGAATAAATCTGAGTCTGCTTAATCTGCGAAATCTGTTTGTAAAGTTTTGTTGCATTTGTAATCTTTCCCCATGTAAAAACTGGCTGTGTCATTGTGAGTTGAAACTGGTAAAGCGTATTTTCCATTCCGTCAAAAACTTTTACATATTGATTTCCTGTCTGCGGTTTTATTCCAGATGGCCAGCTGATGGAATTCAATATTTCATCAACATTCAGGTAGATTGCGTCAACTGGAGGATTTACCATATATGTTCCTGTCAGCTGAAAATCTATTGTAGGAAAAAATCCTGCAACTGCATCTTTGTAATCCAGATTACTCTGCAAATATTCCTGTTCGAGTTTGAGAATTTCAGGATTATTTGAATACATGGCATTTGTCAATTCTTCGATTGTATACGATTCTGCAAAAACCGAGAAAGATTGAAAAATCATCAGCAAAACAGCTATAAAACATGCAATTTGTTTCAGTTTGCATTGTTTATGGTGATTTTGAATTTCGTTTTTTTCGCCTTGAATTGTTTGCTTTTTCGTCACGGCGTGAATCTTCATTTTTGAGAATTTTTTTTCTGCTTTTATTTCGATTTCGTTGTTTTCCATTATTTTTCTATTTAATTAATTTTTTTTATAATTGCACTGTAACAGAAGAATTATCACCTCGGATTTCTATGATTTTTGATTTTCCTGGTGTTTCTTCTGGAATGTCTGGTGCTTGAATTTTTACTCTTGTTGATGCAAATTTGTCTGTATATTCTGTGTCGTACCAAAATGCACCGTTTCCTAGTCCGCTAAAAGTTCCATGTTTTTCACTGTCACTTGTTCCTAAAACTTGTGATTGCGTGTAAACTTGACCACAGTCAATAGTGTAGTTTTCGTTCTCATCTATTTTAAAAAGTTTAAGTAAGACTCCATCATCATCTTTTGTTCCAGATGGCGCATTTGCATCATTTGACAAATATTGACCAGAAATACTCGGCATCATGATTTTCTGGGGTTTTCCGTAAAAAGTCATAGTATAATTTGAATTCATAATTGTCTTTTTGATTCCAGTTGATGCATCAGGTCTGAAAGCATAATTTTTTTCATCATTATCAGCATTGTAGCAGCCAGCCCATGTGATTTCATCGGCACTTTGAATATACGAAATGTTCACCTCTGGAGTGTTTTCAATGCTGTTTTGTCTGTCATCGTTGTTTTTCCATCTTGGATAACTGATTGTGATGTTTCCAGTGCCAGCAAGCGTTGTCTGATAAGTTTTTGGCAATGCGGATGGCAGATTTTGCGTGGTTTGTGGTACTTCTACTTTTACAAAAATATTCTGCGAAGTATTTGTTCCTGTTGAAACATCTACAAAATTCAAAGTCAAAACAGTAGTTTTTCTTATTGATTCAAGTTCCTGATAAACTGTATCTGAATTACTGTCAGAAATAATAACAGTTTGACCTTTTGTGATTCCATAATTTTCGTGATAAAAAATAAGGTAAACATTCGTATAATCTGCATCTTTTCCAAAATCAGGAGAATTTTCTTTCCAAGTCAGTTTGCTGATAGAAAAATGCCCGTCATTATTTGTAGTTGTGTGGCCATAGTATTCTGCTTTTGGAAAAAAGACTGTTCCTTCTTTCCATGATGCAAAATCACTATCGCGTTCGGAGCTTGATAAATAAGCATACACATCAACATTTGCAATTCCTTGTTTTGGTGTTGATGTAGATTCTTTATCTACAACAAGTCCACCAGTTCCGCCTGAAAAAACAGAATAACATCCTGAAAATGTAAAAATTATACTCATTAAAACTGCAAAAAACTGTAAAATCTGTAAATATTTTTTATTGTTCATTTTTCATCCTCATTTGTTTTGAGATATTTATTCTTTTTTGGTTTTTCAGCAATAAAATATAAAGTTGGAATAATTATCAATGTAATCAATGTTGATGTTATTAATCCACCAACAATTGCTTGTCCCATTGGTGCATAAATTTCGGCTCCTTCACCAGAAGATATTGCCATAGGAATGTCTCCTAAAAGTGTTGTCAGAGTCGTTATCAAAATCGGTTTGATTCGGCTTGCAGCTCCATCTGCAACACAATCGTACAAAAGTTGTGTTTCTTCTTCGCAGGAAAGTTGAACATTCCATTCGCCGTCTTTATTCTGATTTCCTTTTTTCATTGCAATTTCAAGACGTCTGTTTTTTCTAAGTTGATTTATGTAATCTACCAGGATAATTCCATTGTTTACAACAATTCCTGCCAGAGAAATCAGTCCAAGCAATGCAAGAAGATTAAGTGTGGAACCAAATATCAAAAGTCCCAGAACTACACCGATAAAACAAAATGGAATTGTAACCATAATCAAAAGCGGTTGTTTAAGTTTTTCAAATTGAAGAGCCATGACAATGTAAACAAGAAAAATTGCAATAACCATAGCAGTTGCCATTGGTCCAACCATATCGCCAATAAGAGCCATAATTCCACCAGCTTTACTTGAAACTCCGTTTGGCAATGGATTTTTTACAAGATATTGATTTACTCTCTGAGAAACGCCAGATGTATTTTCTGAAACCAGTGTTGCCGAAACAGTAATTGTTTTTGCACGGTCTGAGTGATTTATTTGCGAAATGGATTTTTCTACACGAATATCAGAAAGGTTTGCAAAAGAAACATCTTGACCTTTTGAAGTGACAATGTGAATATTTGAAATTGTATCTATGCTGACATTCTGGTCTGCAACATCAGATGAAATGTGGATTTTATACCTGTTGCCAGTTTTATCATCTTTATATCTTCCTGCATCAATTCCCTGAAAAAGAATTGCCGAAGTAATGCCAGCTTCATAACTTGTAATTCCAAGTGAACTTAAATATTCCTGGCTCATATCTATCACCATTGTGCTTGTATCAAAGTCGGTATCAAGTTTTGCAGTTATGACATCGGGATCTGTTTCCAAAAAATCACGAATATCAGAAGCCGTTTGATAAAGCAAATCCATATCTTCAGAAATAAGCGTTAAACCATAACCGCCACCTCCTGAAACATAACTTACAAGTTTATCAAAACCGCCATTTGCAACTGAAATTTTGCTATCGGGAATCACAGAACTCCATATTTCCTGCATCTGAAGCATTATTTCGTGAACTCCACGCTTTCGTTCAGAAACAGGCACTAGAATTACATGAGCATATGCACATTCTGCAATCGCTTGAGTGGAAATTCCTTTGGAATTACTTTGTCCGACAAAAAAAACAACATTGTCTATTTCTGGCACATATTTATATAGAAGTTTTTGTGCAATCTGCATTTTTTGATTTGTTTGTTCAAGGTTTGTCCCCACTGGCAAATCCATTGAAATATAAAAATCACCAGAATCAGTAGACGGAATAAACGCAACTCCAAGTCTTAATGATATGAAACCTGAAAAAATAAGCAGAAGAATTGCTGCAAAAATCACAAATCCTCTATTATTTAAAGCTATTTGCAATATTTTTCTGTATCCTTTTTCCACTTTTTCCATTATGATGTCAAATTTTCGTGGTTTTGTGCGGATTTTTGGTCCCGAATCTTTGAGCAAAAGTTTTAAAAGATATGGAACAATAACTACTGCAACTAAAAAAGAGGCTAAAATTGCCATGATGATTGTAAGTGATGCCGCATGCAAAATTTTTCCAATTAATCCTGAAAGCATTGCAATTGGAATAAAACACACAATTGTTGTGGCGGCACTGGCAAGAATCGAAGCGGAAACTTCATCCCAGCCTTTAAAAATCGCCTGATTAACAGTGTATTCCATTTCGCCGGTTTTCGGATTTCTGATTTTGTAATAACGGTAAATCTGGTCAAGCATTACCGAAGAACCGTCCACAACCATTCCAAGTGAAATTACAAGCCCCGAAAGACTCATCATATTCAGCGAAATTCCAAAAATTTTTAATCCTATTAAACTAAAAAGAATACACAGAGGAATGGAAAGCGAGATTGTCAGTGTAGCGCGCCAATCTGCCAAAAATAAAAGAATTACAAGAACGGCAAAAATCACTCCCATCACACCAGAAGTTATTACAGTTTTAAGAGAAGCCTTTATCTGCCGGCTGTCATCTGAAATAATATGGAATTTTACAGCTCCGTTTGTTTCAATCTCCACGTTTTTCAGCACTTTTTTGACTTTTTTACAAATTTCAGAACTGTCCCCATCTGTCCTTTTTGTAATATTTACGATGATTAATGGATTTGTTCCATCAGTTACATAATATTTCTCTTCAGGATAAGTCAGATTGATGGAAGCGACGTCACTCACCCGAATAATGTTATTGTCTGCCATTCCAACAGGAAGATTTTCTATGTCTTCAATGGAATTAAAACCACCAGCATATCGCATTTGAATTTGACGATTTTCATAAGTTACATTTCCAAGTGGAAGATTTGTATTTCCGTAGTTTAACACCTGATAAACCTGAGCAACGGAAATTCCTTTTGAAGTAAGTTCATCTACATTCAGTTTTATTTCAATTTGAAGTTCCTTTTCTCCATCAATTGAAATTTGAGATACTCCATCAATTTGAGTAAGTCGCGGAGTTAAATCATTTTTGATAAAATCAGTTATTTTTCCAGCATCCTGTCCGGCGGAAATCGAAAAAGAAATGACAGGAAGCATTGAAGCTCCACCAACAAGTGCTGTCGGTTCTCCTTGAATTCCTTCGGGTAAATCCTCTTTTAATTGAGAAATACGATTGCGCAGTTCTACAAGCTGATCGTTTGGGTCGTAACCGTCTGCATAAGTCACTGTAATCCAGCTCAATGAATTGTAAGACTGGCTGTCCACGCTTTTAAAATGGGGCAGTGTAACAAAGTTTTCTTCCAGGATTTTTGTGACATCCTGTTCAACATCTTCTGCACTTGCACCAGGATAAACTGTCATGACAATTGCCTGAGGCATGGTTATGTCTGCCATAAATTCAGTTGGCATGAGTGAAACAGAATAAAAACCGAACACAACGAGAACAATCAAAATAATTGTGATTACAACCGGATGCTTTACCGAGAATTCTGAAACTTTCATTCTAAATTGTGTTCCTTTAGTGCTTCATCGAAAAGTCGTACTTTCTGACCGTCAAAAACAAAATTTTGACCGTCAATGACAAAATATGAATCAGCGAATTGTTCATCAACAATAAAGTTTATGCCATCGTTTACAGAAGAAATGCTTGTTTTTTCATCCGGCATTTGAAAATGTACTGTCTGGTTCTCTTCATCATAAAGATAAAAACTTCCGTCCATTTTTTTTGCATTCAAAGGAATTACGGGAACGTTTTCATAAGTTTTGTATGCAATTTGAACTTTTACAAACATTCCCGGTTTAAAACGTTCGCTATTTTGAGTAAGACGACACACAACTTCAAAAGTTTTATTTTGAGGTGATACGTATGGAGCAATATTTTCGATGATAGCAGGTGAGACTGCATCTTCGAACAGATTTTTTTCTGCTGGACGTGTGATTTTTACAGAAAGATTTTCTTTTTCGCTCACAAAAAGGTCAAAATATTTTTCTGGAACTTTCAGGCGCACAACAAGATTATTCAAATCTGCAACAATTGCAACTGGCGACTGCTGATTTCCGATATCTCCAACGGCTTGATCAGCTACCAGAACAGTTCCAGAAATTGGTGAACAAACTTCTGTATATCCAAGTTGAAGTTTTGCCAAATCATATTGTGCTTTATTTGCATCATATTGTGCACGTGTTGTGTCATAATTCTGCTGAGTCGTTGCGCCTGCTTTATACAAACTTTCAACTCTATCATAAGTAGATTTTGCAGCAAAATAGGCAGCTTCCGCCTGAATCATCTGCTGACGAAAAGGTTTGTCATCTATTTTTGCAAGAAGCTGATCTTTTTCAACATAATCACCAACACTCACAGGATATTCAGTGATTGTTCCAGACACAAAAGGAACAACGGGAATCATGCTTTTTGCTTCGATATATCCGCTTATGGAGATAGATTCCACAAGATTCTGTCTGACAGGTTTTTGAATTACAACAACAGGAAGAGTTTCTGCTTTTTGTTCAACAGCCTTTTTGTTTGTGACAAGCAAAATCAAGATGATAAAAAAAACAGCAACAGCACAGAAAAGCAGGATTTTTTTAACTTTTTTTGATGCTGGAAATCTTGATGATTTTGATGTTTTGGAAGATTTTGCAGGTACATTTTCAGTTATTTTTTTCAAATCCATATTCTATAAAAATAATAAATCAGATGAAAAAAAGGCAAGTTTTTTATTTCACAAGATTCTTTTTTCCCCATGACTGAATGTAATCAGCTGGATTTTTTGAAAGAAGAACTTTTACAAGCAGAAGATTTGTCTGACTGAAAACATTCTGCAAAATTTCCTGCTGTTCATCTGAAAATTTGCTTAAAACCCAATCTGCCACGCTCATTTTATCATTTTGGGGACGACCGATTCCAAAACGAATACGCCAGAAATCAGCAGTGTTTAAAAACTGTTTGGTAGAACGAAGTCCGTTATGACCGCCTAAACCGCCGCTCCATTTTAAACTTACAAATCCAAGTTCCAGTTCCAATTCGTCGTGAACTACAAGAATTTCATCTGGCTTGATTTTGTAAAAATTTGCCACCTCGATAATGCTTTCGCCGCTCAAATTCATGTAAGTCTGAGGTTTTAAAAAATAAATATGCGCAGGCGATTCTTCTGGCACAAGAACAGGAGAACCGTCTTTTTTTGAGCATATTTTGGAGTCACAAGCCCATTGAGCTAAATCGTTTGGAGAAAAACTGGCAATTTCACCTTTGAATTTCGACTGCCAGCTTAATTTTTGTGCAAAAGGCAAAGAATCTTCAAAATACCATGCAACATTATGACGAGTTTTTTCGTATTCTCTGCCAAAATTTCCTAAAAACGCTACTAATCTAATCATTTTGCAATATCTTGCGGTTTTTTATTGAATTTGTCAACAACATAAGAAGCAACACGGAAAATATATGGAGTTTCGCTTGATTTTGCATAGAAAACAGATTCAGGTTTCACATCGCTGTTTGAATTTTCTGCAAGGGCTTCCTGTGAAGGCTTGATTTCGTAGATTTCGATTGAAACATTTTTGGCAGAAGCACCAACTTTTGCAGAAAGAAGTAAATCTCCGCCGAGAGAACTGATAGTAGCATTATCATCATACCAGGAAACAGCGTTTACATTTGCCAGAGAATTTAGCATTTGAGAAATCTTTTCAGAATCCATCTCAACATTTTCAGTTTCACTTCCTGTGATGTTCCATGAAATGTTTTCACCAGAACCAATTCTTGAAGCTGTCCATGATTTTCCATCTGCAAATGTTATTGCAGCAGAAGAAATGTCAGACTGTTCAAAATTCCACACAGATTTTGAACGCAAAGTTTCAGTTGATTTATCAAAAATGCTTTTTAAAGTGCCTGAAGCAACAAAAATATCTTTTCCGCCGTCCACTGTTATGTAAGCATGAGAATTTGCAGTTGCTTCTTTTCCGATTTCAAGTGAACGGAGAGTTTTTCCTTCTTTTGAAGCAGTTACGGAAATCTTTTTTCCATCCACAAGTTCATATTTAATCGAAGAATTTTCATTTACAGAAGCAACTTTATCCAATGCACGGATGTAACTAAGAGCATCTACAAGATTCTGCACAGAATTTTTGTCTGCCGGATATTTTTTGTCACCAATAAACCAATTATCATTTTCAAGCGCAAGGTTAATAGTTTCTGATGGAGTTTGAATAGTAATGCAGTCAGGTTCCTGTTTCAATTCAAAATATTTCGCTCCGTCGCGAGTTTTTAAAATTCCTTGAATAATCACAACAGAAAGAAGAATGATATCCGCAATAATCAAAATAAGTTTTCGTGTTTTCATATTTTCATCCTGCCTTTATTTTTTGTTAATAGTTCTAGAATCATTTGGATTATATTTTTTATTGATTTCGCGTCGTCGTTTTGAACGTGCTTTCCATACAAAAAGTCCAGCCAAAAGCAAAATCACAACAAGACCATACTGATTGAAGAATTTCCAGAAATTAGCCGCAGCCTGAGATTTTATTGTCAGGGTATCAACAGAAAGACCTTTTGTGCGCATCGTACATAAATCCTCGTTGCCATTCAGATAATCAATAACATTCATCATAAACATAGCGATTGGAGTTGTGCCAGATTCATCAATTACCTGACGAGTTGTTACAGCCGAAGAACCAGTTACAAATATTTTTCCAGGAAGAACACTTGAATTAATGTGGTTTGAAGCAGACAAATCACCTTGAGGCATCACAATTTCATTTCCATTTTCATCTTTTTGGATAATATCAGGAGCCTTTTCAAAAGCACTTTCAAATTTTCCTTCCAGAAGAACAGCCAGATTGTAAGCTTTCAAAGCAGAAGGGTCAGAAGGAGGATTTAAATACATAGGATTTAGCATAATGTTGCTTTCTTTTGCCCATGATTCATCAGAAGATTTTGCAAGAACAGAAACTTTTACATCAGGGTTTTCATTTGCAGCTGAAACGTCTAGAGAACCATTTTGAAGCATAATTACATAGCCAAGATTTTGAGTAACAGGATGTTTTAAAAGCTGATTTTTTTGTAAAACTGGAGCCCAGTAAAGATTTAGTTTTCCATAAGAAGAACTTTGATTTACATAACAGTTTTTATCAAAAACCATATTCAAATCTCTGGAAACTCCATATTTTTGCAAAAGTTTATCAAGATTAATTGAATTTGGAGTAAACTGTTCGCCACCAGTGTAAGAAGCCATCTGATTTTCTACCATAGAATCAACGAAGAACAGAACATTTCCGCCACGCATAATAAACTGGTCTATTTTGTACAATTCGTTTTCGTCAAAATCAGTTTTCGGACCATTGATCATGATAGAATTCATTCCCAAAGGGATTTCACTTTCTTTTAAGTCAATATCAACAAGTTCATACATTCCGCTGATAATCTGATTAAAGTTTTTTGCACCATTTTCATCAGTACGACTCAATTCTTCGTGACCAGTAATGTAACCGATTTGAGTGACATTTGAAAGAAGACTTTCCAGACCATCAACAATTGATTCTTCCAGATTTTCAAGTCCAGTCACCTGATAACTGAAGAAAGACTGCTGAATTTTCAAAGGTAAAGCGTAAAAATCATCACCTTTTTCCAAAACTAGACCAATAAGCGCTTTCTCATAGTTTCCAGAAGCATCTTTGTACTGAATAATCTGGATACCATATTTTTTAGCATAATTTTCAGCATCAGAAGAAGAAAGAGGATTTACAACCTGAATTTCAAGTCTGTCCTGATTCTGTTTGTTCACCTTATTGAAAGCATCTTTTACGTAACCGACAGTCTGTTCAGCTCCTCCAATTCCAAGAGATTTTAAAATATCACTAAAATATAAAGTCAAGGTGATTTTTTCATCATTTTTCAAGCCTGCAAGTGTGTCAGCCATAGAAATCATTTTAGACATTTTGGAAGTCAAATTAAACTCAAATCCATCAGTCGATGTAATCGGATTAATTTCTTCTATATTATCGCCATAAGTGATAGCAAGTCCCATGAAAGCCTGTTTAAAACCAACCTCATTATTTTTAACTTCCTGAAGTTGAACTTGACGTAATCCCAAATCTTGAGCAAGTTCTATATTTTCAGATTTGGACATATCCATAAATGAAACAGAAAAGTTTTTGTTACCGGCACCTTTATATTCAACAAGAATATCTTTTACATATTGAGAAACAGAATTGTAAGGTGAAGGAAGATTGTCATCAAAAAAAACTCTCACAGAAAGCGGCTGTTCAAGATTTTTTACCAGATTTTTACTTTCTTTCGAAAGCGAATAAGATTTTGCAGAAGTTAAATCAAAACGAATGTAAGCGTTATAACTTACAATATTGATTAAAATCAAAAATAAAATAAATAATGCAAAATCAGATTTGGAACTTTTAAACCAGTTAATAATTTTTTTCATCATTATCCTCAATTATTGCTACAAAAGATTTTTATAGAAATCAAAAAAAGTTATTTTGCAGCAGATTCATTTTTTTAAGCTCAAATTGTCTTAAATTATTTTGTAGATAACTATTTTTTCGCTTGTTGCTGTACTTTTACAGTGATTACAAAAAACAGACAAGTCATCGAAACAAAATAAATAATGTCACGAGTGTCAATAATTCCTCTTGCAATCGAAGTAAAATGCGAGTTTGCAGAAATAAAACTCAAAAAAGTAACAATGCCTGACGGCAGAAAAATCAAAAACGAATCAATCATCGTCAAAACAATACAGATAATAAATCCTGTAAAGAAAGCGACAATCTGATTTTTAGTGACACTGGAAGCAAAAACTCCAATGGATGTATAACAGGCTGCAAGTAGAACGGCACCCAAAAAACCACCAGTAATCGGACCATAATCAGGAGAGCCAAAAACTTCAGCCGGGATAATATAGAACAAAGTTGGAGCAATCATCACAATAGTTGCTATAAATGAAGCAAGATATTTTCCAGTAACAACCTGAGTTTCAGTTACAGGCAAAGTAAAAAGCGTTTCAATAGAACCTGAGCGTTTTTCCTCAGCAAAAATTCGCATCGTCAAAGCAGGTACAAAAAAAGAAAGAAGCAAAGGAAGATTGCCAAAAAGTTGACGCAAATCTGCTCTGTCTAATAAGAAGAAAGTAGAATAAAAAATGATTCCATTCAGAATTAAAAACAGACCAGTAACAATATAAGCAATGGGGCTTGTAAAATAAGATTTTAATTCACGCCTCATCACAATAAACGCAGGATTCTTGATTTTTTCAGATTTAGCACAGTTAGTCATTTTTTACCTCGTTTTTTGATTTTTCTTCAGGCGAAACATTTGAAGTTTCAGAATTATTTAAGCTTCCAGCATCAGTAGAAGTTACTGCATGGAAAACTTCTTCAAGGCTGTTACGCATAACAGACATTTCATATAAATCAAAATTATTCTGAGCAAGCACTTTGGAAATGGCAGGACGGATTTCAGCATTACCTTTAACAGAAACAAGGACACCAGTCAAATTAACATCACCGCTCACAGTACAATCTGCTTCTGTTTGACTCACAGAATCAACACCGTCAATTTTTTTAATGCAATCACAAATTTCATCAAAAGACGCACCGCCTACAGAAATTTTTACAGAAATTTCGTGACCAAAGCGTTCTTTTAATTCTTCAATAGGGCTGTCAGCAACAAGTTTACCACCAGAAATGATGATGGCACGTGCACAAAGCATTTCAACTTCTGACAAAATGTGAGTTGAAACAATTACAGTTCTTGTTTTACCAATTTCACGGATAATTGCACGGACGTCTTCCACCTGATTCGGGTCAAGACCAGAAGTAGGTTCATCCAGAATTAAGATTTCAGGGTCATTCATAAGAGCATGAGCCAAAGAAACTCGTTGTCTGTTACCGCGTGAAAGTTCAGAGATATTTTTACTCATCACTTCTTTAAGACCACATTCTTCACACAAAACAGGAACCTTTAATTCAGCATTTTGACCATGCATCTGCGCAACGTATTTTAAATAATCTTCAACAATCATATCTCCATACAAAGGAGCAGATTCAGGCATGTAACCAATTTTCTTTTTGGCAGCAACTGGATTTTCGCAAATGTCAATACCGTCAATCAAAATTTTTCCTTCAGAAGGCGAAAGAAAACCTGTAATCATACGCATCGTAGTAGTTTTACCAGCACCATTAGGTCCCAAAAGTCCAACAATCTGACCAGTTGGAATAGAAAAACTGACATCATTTACCGCACGAAAGTCCCCAAAATTACGGGAAACGTGGGAAACTTCAATCATAATAACCTCCAAAAAATTCCACAGCCGTCACAAAAAAAACAGTGCAGAGGGGCTGCGAAAATATAAATTATTAAATATATTTTAAATATAATATAGAATATAATAGAAAAAAACACAAAAAGCAAAAAAGTTACGATTTTTTTTTCATCAAAGTGCAGTTAATCAGTCGCTGCTCGTGCGAAAATTTTGGACACAAATGACAAATTTGTTTGCACGAACCACGAGTTTTTTTAACGCTACACTAAAAACTTGAAAAAAAAATTAGGTCTGTCCCCCATTTTTCTGGAATATTCTCCTGTCTACAATCCCTAACGCGGAAAGAAACTTTTTTACATGCTTTAAAAAACAATGTTTACATTTGCCATAACAAGATATAAAATGTAAACATTATTATGGATTCAGTGCATCTGTGCAATATACATAAATGTGCTGCGCTAACGCGTTGATTTTACAAGTAGACTTTATGAATAATAAAACAAT
The DNA here is from genome assembly GCA_945915085.1 of uncultured Treponema sp. Lineage (GTDB taxonomy): Bacteria > Spirochaetota > Spirochaetia > Treponematales > Treponemataceae > Treponema_D. The sequence continues at coordinate 27,179 of CAMEET010000020.1, forward strand.
GACTGTGGCTTTCGCACAACTCCTGAAATCAAAAATCAGGCAGAATCCCTTTTTAACTCTCTTGGAATGAGTCTTTCTTCTGCAATTGATATGTTTCTCCATCAAGCCGTAAAAGAAAACCGTTTTCCCTGCTCACTTGATTCAAAAATAGTTTCATCAAAAATTCAGGACATGAGTTCCACTTATCCTGCAGGATTTTTTGATTTATTTGGTTCAGTTCCTGATTTGGAAATCGAATAACCTGATGAACTCAGTTTTACTCTTGATTCAGAACGGGAGCCTTTATGAAATATTTTCTAGACACAAATATAATTTCTTACATCATAAAAGGAAAATACCCAAAATTATTGAAGGTATTATTCAAAGTTTTTTTTCATTCTGCATACTGTAAGCAATCTGGTAATTAAATCAATTAGACTATAGAATAATTGAAAAAAACGCTCATCCTTAAAACAAGAACGAGCGTTTATAACATAAACCAGATAAAACTATTTCAAATTAATAAATTATTTCATGTTGATCATCGACTTATCATAGTCTGTTGGTGGAACAAATCCCATAAGATTCATCAAAGTTGCTGGCCATGAAGAAATTCCAAGACCTTCGTTCAAAGTCAAATCATATTCACCTTTGTATTCAGGGTCGTAGATAATTCCTGGAACTGGGTTCAATGAGTGAGATGTTTTTGGCTTTGGCTCACCGTCTGCGCCCATTGCAACAGAACCGTCTTTTTTGTGTTCGTACATGTCATCTGAGTTTCCGTGGTCTGCAGTCAGACACAAAATACCGCCTGCTTTTTCGATTGCAGCCTTAAGACGACCAAGCTGAAGATCCATTCCTTCCATAGAACAGCATACAGCATTGAATACACCAGTGTGACCAACCATATCACCATTCGGATAGTTCAAACGGATGTGATCATATTTTCCAGATTCAATGGCTTCGATTACCTTGTCAGTGATTTCAGCACATTTCATCCATGGACGCTGTTCAAAAGGAACAACATCACTAGGAATTTCTACATAAGTTTCCAGATTTTTGTCAAATTCACCAGGACGGTTACCATTAAAGAAGTAAGTAACGTGACCATATTTTTGAGTTTCAGAAATTGCCATCAGGTGAACGCCAGATTTTGTAAGATATTCGCCCATTGTGCGGTCAATGCTAGGAGGATTTACAAGGAACTGAGCAGGTTTGTGATTATCACCGTCATATTCCATCATTCCAGCATATTCAACAGCAGGACGACGAACCCGGTCAAAGTGAGTAAAATCATCTTCCTCAAAAGCAGCAGTAATTTCAAGAGAACGGTCACCGCGGAAATTAAAGAAAATAACACTGTCACCATCAACGATTGGTCCAACTGGTTTTCCGTCTTTTGCAACAACAAATTCATGCATATCCTGATCCAAAAGACCGGCATTTTCAGAACGATATGTATTTATAGCCTCAGTTGCCGAAGCAAACTGACGACCATCAGCCAGAACATGAGCATGCCAGCCACGTTCAACCATAGACCAGTCAGCACCGTAGCGGTCCATAGTAATGTACATACGACCACCACCAGAAGCAATCTGGTAGTCTACATCAGTAAATTCAGCAAGATATTTTTCAAGTGGTTCAAAATATTCAAGAGCAGAAGTTGGAGGAACATCACGACC
>CAMEET010000021.1 GCA_945915085.1 uncultured Treponema sp.
AAAATTTATTCACTTTTTGGAGTAAAAAACGTCAAAATCCCCCTTGATGAAAAAGGTGTAGAAATGGCTGCTTTGAAGGAACAAAATCCAGATATTTTGCACATTTCACCTTCACATCATTATCCTACAGGAATTGTAACGCAGATTACAAGACGATATGAACTTCTGGCTTGGGCAAACGAAAATCCAAATCGTTTTCTTATTGAAGATGATTATGATGGTGAATTCAGATTTAATGGAAAACCGCTGCCCACGCTTCAAAGTATGGATAAATGCGATAAAGTTATTTACATGAATACCTTTACCAAAACATTATCTCCCACAATCAGAATTAGTTATATGGTTTTGCCACAGAGACTGCTGATGGAGTTTAAACAAAAAATGTCTTTTTATTCGTGTACAGTTCCAAACATTGATCAGATTGCCCTTGCATATTTTATTGAAAAAGGATTTTTTGAGCGACACATAAATCGAATGAGAAAAGACTATTGCCAGAAAAAAGAACTTTTTGCAAAATATCTGACAATTTATGATAAACAAAAGGCTTTGACAATTCATGAATCAGATTCAGGTTTACATATGATTCTGGAAGTAAAAAAGGAAAACCTAAAAAGATTTATGATGAATGCAAAACAAAAACGCCTGCACATTGTGGCGCTGCAAAACTTCTATGAAATCATGACAGAATTTTCAAATAAATTTATTTTGAATTATTCTTCGCTCACAAAAAACGAAATTGAAGAAGCAGTAAAAGTTTTGTGCGAGTTTTAACAGGGGACAGACCTATTAATATTAGTTTCGCGATTTTAAAAACACTTCAAATAAGGTCTGTCCCTGTTTTTTGTCCTTTTTTTATCCTCCATTAATTCGTCTTTTTTAATTTACACAGCCTTTACAATTCCTTCATAAAAAATTCATAAAAAATCAATAAAGTTTGCTTGTCATTAGATTCAAACAAAAATCTTCTTTTGACAAGGACTTATTTATGAAGAGAATTATTTCGATTGGATTGGCAGGAATGCTGATTTGTGGTGCAGTGACAGCTCAGTCAATTAAAATTGCAAACACTTTTGGTGGAGATGCAGATAATACTGGCGGTTCTGATTTATTTACATTTGAAAATCAAAAAAATGAAGAGGAAGAAGGCTATTCGAACGAATTCAAAAATACAACACGAGTAAGCAATCGTCTTCAATTAGATGCAAGTGGTAATCAGTTTGATGGTCGCATGCGGTTGGAATTTGCAGCTGGAAGATATAACGGAAAAGAAAGTACAGTTCGTCTTCGCGGTTACGGACGATATAAACCTGTGAATGCTTTCCAAGTTATCGCTGGAAATGACTTTTCCACAAAGGCAGCAGTTGATGCAGGATATCTAGTGGCAAGTGATGATTCGCCTAAGTTCGCAAGAATTTTGCAAAGTGGATTTGGAGCATTAAGCAATCTGAATTTTGGTGATGAAAAACGCATTTTTGTTAAATTTGGTGCTGGTTTGCGATTTGATGATGACTCTTTTTTGGATATAAACAAACTAGGTTTTGATGCAGGCTTAAGTTTCGGAATGAAAGAATTATTTTCATTCGGTGCAACTTTCCAGAATATTACAGGCAATAATATTTCTGCAGGTGTATTTGTAGGATTGAATTCGATTGAAAATCTCACTTTGAATGCAGGATACATTTATAACAATACAGATACCGATTATATTACAAAGAAAGCAAAAAATTCTGTCAGTTTCACGGCAGGTTATAAATTCACTGATTTAGGACTTTTTGCCGGATTTGATGTGATTTGTGGACTTGGAAATGAATATTTGGAAAACGGTGAAACAAAAAAATATCAGAAAAATGACACTGATTTAATTCCTTTTCTCACAAAACTGAATGTTACATACAAAGTTTCAGAAAATATCACAGTTGGAGCAAAAGCCAAAGTGTCAATGATGATAGGGGATGATTCTTCTGCGAAAACCGAAGTTTATCCAAATCTTACATATAAACTCCTCGATAAATTTGGAACTGTCACAACAGGTATTCGAATGACATTTGATAAAAACGGAATTGCAAAATTTGCCGTTCCAATCAACTGGAAATGTACTTTAGCTGAAATAAAAAAGTAAAAAATATCAAAATTAAAAAGGGGACAGACCTTGTTTCTGTAGTTTTTGCAACTTTGTAAAACTCAAAATTGAATCAGCATAAAAAATCTGTCTACATTTCGTGGACAGATTAAATAAAAAATAAGTTGGAAAATAAAATTTTAAGGAAGTATTATTCAAATGGCAGAAATTCCGCCATTAAACGGCTTTTTCCAGAAGGCAAACGACTTCGGCTTCCACTGCCTGGCTTGTGCCAATTGGTGGAAGTTTTTCGCCTGTTTTTGCTTTAACAAACACTTTTGAACTTTCAATTTCAAGAATTCGGGCAATGGAGTTTATGACTTCTTGTCTTTTTGGAAGAAATTTTGGTTTTTCCAGTTTGATTACACAGTCGATATTTCCAATTTTCCATCCTGCATTGTGAACATCTTCCCATACTTTTTGCAAAAGTACTTTGGAATCGGCATCTTTCCATTTTTCATCTTCGGGTGGAAAATAACTTCCAATATCACCAAGTCCGCTGGCTCCCAAAAGTGCGTCTGTTACGGCGTGAAGTAAAACATCTCCGTCTGAATGACCGTCTTCACCTTTGTAAAAATCAAATTCTACGCCGCCAAGCAAAAGTTTTCTGCCTTCTACAAGTCTGTGTAAATCATAACCAAGTCCAACTTTTATCATTTTAAACTCTCCAAATCTTTGGGATAAGTGATTTTGATATTCTGACTTTCACCAGGAATTACTTTAACCTTGCCGCAATATTTACCCCAAATTTCTGTGTCATCTGTATATTCTTTTTCTTCAAGATGGGATTTTTTATGTGCTTCGAGCAGTTTTTGAAAATTAAAACATTGAGGTGTCTGCACGGCAACTAAAGATGCTCTTTCTAAATGATTTATGATAAAACCGTCTTTGTCGATTTGTTTTTGAGTATCTGTGGGGGTAAGTCCTGGAACGGAAGCTCCGAAATTTTTTGCAGCTAAAATTCCTTCTATGATGATTTTTTCGGAAACAAAAGGTCGCGCTCCGTCGTGAATTAAAACAATCTGCGGTTGATTTTTGACTGCGCACATTGCATTGTAAACTGATTTTTGACGTGTTTTATCGCCTTCAACAATTTGAAAAACCTGTAAAATATTTTGAAAATTATCGTTTTCCTGCTGCGATGAAGATTGCAATGCTATTTGACATTCTGACTTTCCATTTGGCGGACAGGTGATTATAAAATCAGTGATGATAAATTGATTTTTACATGTATTTATAAATGTTTGAACGGATGCTGAAAGAACAGTGCCATTTTTGAAGGGTAAATATTCTTTTTTAATATTGCTGCCAATTCTTGTGGAAGAACCGGCAGCTGTTATGATAATTGCAATTTTTGTTTTAGAACTCGTCATCGAAATCTTCGTCAGAATCCATATCGTTTGAAGAATCTAAATTATCAGAATCATCATCGTTATCATCGTCTGAATCATCGTTTGATTTTGAAGGTCTGTCGTTGAGATCATCCATCAAATCATCATCTTCATCATCTTCTTCGAGAGGAGTGATGTGTTTAATTTTGATAGAAGCACCGAACGGTTCAAGTTTTGTATGAATTTCAGTTTCAATCTCTTTTGCAGTTTTGCCAAGTGCGAAAGAAATTTCATCTTCTAGAAGTTTTTTTGCAGATTCGTAAAGTTTTCGTTCCATAATTGGAAGTTCCTTGACTTTACTTCTGTTATAAAGGCATCTAACGATTGTAGCTATGTCTTTTACAGTTCCTTTTTTCAGAAGATCGAGATTCATCTGATAGCGAAGTTTCCAGTCGGAAGTAATTGGTTCAAATTCATCTGATAGAAGTTTCAGAGCTTCTTCTGCTTCTTCTTTTGAAACAATCTGACGGATTCCAAGATCCTGAGCTTTTGAAACAGGAATCATAACCATCATATCTGAAGCTTCAATATAAATTTTGTAATAGAGAATTTTTTCATCTTTGAAAGTTTTTTCAAAAATTTCTTTTACAATGCCAACACCTTGACTAGGATATACAACTTTTTGATCTACTTTGAATTCTGTTTCCATATAATCTATTATATCACAAAATAACAAAAATAACAATGTATTATTCAAATGGCTGAAATTGAGCCATTTATTTTTTCAAAAGAGCGGCGAATGGATTATAGCTTTCGCCATCATCGTCCTGGCTGCTCAAATATTTTTCTGCAGTTTCATCCTGTTCTTTTGATGTTGCAGGAACAAGCGAAATGCGTTTGTTTTCGATGTCAATTTTTTCGACAACAACGCTCATTTCTTGTCCAATTTTGTACACTTTATGAAGATTTGTGTTGGAAGAAATATTTTCAAGTTCGCTGATGTGAACTAGACCGTCAATTCCTTTGTCGAGGTTTACAAAAAGTCCAAAATCTGCGATTCTGCTGATTTTTCCATCAACTTTTGTGCCAACAGGGAAATTATTGCCAACGTTTTGCCATGGATCTGCCATTAAAGCTTTGAGGCTGACACTCACACGTTCATTTTTCCAGTCTGTTTTTAAAACCTGAACTTTTATTTCCTGTCCAACTTCAAGATATTCTGAAACATCAGTTACTCTGTCTAAAGAAATTTCGCTGATTGGAAGAAGTGCTTTGAATCCCAAAATGTCTACAAAAGCTCCGAATTTTTCCAAACTCTGAACTGTCGCCTGAATAACTGCACCTTCTGTGATTTGCGAAGCAAGTTTGCCGAGTTTTGTTGCGTATTCACTTTCGCCGATTTTACGATTTGAAACAAGAATGTCTTTTCCATCATTTTTGTATTCGGTGATGATAAAAGTCATGTTTTTGCCGACATATTTTGAAGGTTCTTCACGATTTTTAAAACCCATTTGTGAATAAGGGCAGAAAGCACGTGAATTTCCGAGTTTGATTTCGTAACCGCCTTTGATTTCGGCTTGAACGTGACCTTCTACAGGGATTCCACCTTTATATGCATTCTCAAGCATTGTAGTGTCTGTTTTATTACCTGCAATTTTTGTTGTAAAATGCATTTCATCGTGTGTTTCACCAGCAAAGAAAACTGTGATTTTGTCGCCTTCTTTAACATTTACATTTCCGTTTTCATCTGTGAATTCTGCTGCGTCCACAAGACCTTCGCTTTTTGCGCTCAAATCAACAAAAACAGTTGTGTCTGTAACTGCAACAACTGTAGTGTCGAATGCTTCACCAATTTCAAATCTATTTTTCATTATAAAATTCTCCAGCTTATTGTAATTGAATTCCGCAGTTGTTGTGGTCGTTTTCCCACGATTGTGCAACTTTTAAAATAAAGCTTTCGTTGAACATTTTTCCAGCAAATTGCATTCCGATTGGCATTTTGTCTTTTTTTGTGTAACCAGCTGGAACACTTATGGAAGGAATGCGTGCAAGATTAACAAAAGTTGTATACAAATCTGAAAGATACATTTCAAGAGGATCGTCAACTTTTGAGCCAAGTTTAAAAGCTGCGGTAGGGCATGTCGGACATAAAATCAAATCGAAATTTTCAAAAACTTTTGCAACTTCTTTTTGAATTCTTGCACGGACTGTCATACCTTTTTTGTAAGTATCGCCACTGAATTGTTCAGACAGAACGTAATTTCCGATGATGATTCGGCGTTTTACTTCAGGACCAAATCCTTCTGAACGGGTATCTACATAAAGTTCGTCATAACCTTTTTGATTATCAACACGGCGGCCATATCTGATTCCGTCAAAACGGCTCAAATTTGATGCTGCTTCTGACAATGCAATTACATAATAACTTGCGATAGAAGCATCCAAAATCGGAAGGTCAACTTCTTCGACATGTGCACCTTTTTGTTCAAACCATGCTCGTGTTTGTGCGAAACATTCTACAACATCAGGATCGGCACCTTCAGTCTTTAAAAACTGTTTCGGAATGGCAATTTTGAGTTTTGCAAAATCATTTTCTGTCAATCCCTGAAGATTTTTGAGTTCATTGCTATCAGGAAGATCTGCAGATGTGTCATCATACATGTCGATTCCAGCCATTAAACTTAAAGGTTCTGCAATGTCGGCAGGTGTGTGACCAAGAATTCCAACTTGATCCAATGATGAACCATAAGCTACAATTCCCCAGCGACTTAAAGTTCCATAAGTTGGTTTGAGTCCGTAAATTCCGCAATAACTTGCTGGAAGGCGAACTGACCCACCAGTTTCTGTTCCAAGCCCAAACAATACTTGATTTGCGGCAACTGCAGCAGCTGAACCGCCTGAAGATCCGCCGGAAACGAATTCACGGTTGATTGGATTTCGTGTTGGACCGTAACTTGAATATTCTGTGGAAGAGCCCATTGCAAATTCATCTTGATTACAGCGGCCGAGAGGAATAGCTCCTGCTTTTTCCAGTCTTTCAATTACTGTGGCATTGTATGGAGCAACATATCCTTCAAGAATTTTTGATGCGCATGTAAGGCGGTGACCTTTGCAATTCATATTGTCTTTGATGGCAAAAGGAAGTCCCAAAAGTGGTTTTTCTTCGAAAAGTGCGTCAATTGTACCGTTTTCGATGGCAGTTTTGATTTGTTTATCAGCTTCCTGTGCCTTTGAAACTGCATCATCAAACATCTCAATAAAAGCGTTTAAAGGAATGGGTGCTGATTTATCAGATTCGAAAGTACTCAAAGAATCATTTACGAGTTTTTCACTTGTGATTTCGCCTTTTTTTAAAGCTTCACGTGTTTCATTAATTGTATAGTACATATGTATTCCTGTTGTTGAGTAAACCAAAAAACATTTTTAGATTTACAAAAAATAATATTGCAAATTTTACCACCAAAAACAAATTTTTTCAACACGAATAGTTGTTTTGAAAAGAAATTAAGGCGGCGATAAAAAGGGGGATAAAAAAGGGGACAGACCTAAATTAAATCCATCCCCTTGTATCAAACACACCAATTCTACTGCAAAAACTTAAAAAAGCTTTGTTTAACTAACTGGAATCTGAATTTCTGTGAGCCACTGGCTTTCATCACTTTTGTTCCAAACACCATCGATGTAACTTTCCCGAAAATCACCGCAAATTTCGTAACTATTTTCTTCTATATAATTAAGCAAACGTTCGTAGGATTGGGAAAGATTATTGTAGGAACCTTTGTGAAAAATGCAGGCTGCCTGAACTTCCGGAAATTCCTTAAAATAAAGGTCTTCAAGCTGAGGTTTTGCTTCCACTACGGCTTCACAAGTTTCAATGATGATTTCGCCTGTTGTTGTAATGTAATTTGTAAAGCAGTATTCGGGCATGCTGCATTCACAGCCAGCTTTTTCCATGAGAGCGCCCATTTTTGGCATGAGTTCAAATAAATCATCGTAAGATTCAATTGTTGATTTCATAGCGGCGACTGTCACTTTTGGAATCTTTTTTATGAGAACTGGTGATGAAATTGTGTCAACTTTTTTTGTAAGAAAAGTTGACACAATGGAAAGCTGCTTTGTCAAATCGGCTATTTTGGAAAGCAATTCTGACTTTTTTTTGAGAAGCACAGCATTTTCATCACAACTGTTATTCAGCTTTTGAATTTCTTCCAATGTAAATCCTGCCTGTTTCAGCGCTGTGATTTTGTGAAGAGCCTGAATTTGAGAAAGTTCATAAAAACGATAACCGTTTTCGTAGTTTATGTACGCTGGAAGCAGAAGATTTTGTTCTTCATAAAATCTGAGTGCTTTGATTGTAACTCTGTTCATAGCGGCAAACATTCCGATTCTATAAAGTGTATTTTTTGTTTGCGGCGTACATGGTTGATGTTTGTTTTTCATTTCCATAATCTATTCCCACTTGAAGAATTTTACAGCGATAAAAGTGCAGATTGCTGTAATGACGGACAGTATGATTATCGGCAATAATATGCTTTCATATTGACCAACTGATGCAGATTTAAGCAGATTGATTCCAACTCCCAGCGGCAGAATGTCGGCAAAAAATCTTAATCCTTTTGGAAAAATTTCTGCAGGAATAGTTGCACCAGAAAAAAGCAGCATTGGAAAGTACAAAAGACTTGTTGCTATGTTCATTGATTTTGTAGTACGGCATAAACTTGCAACTGTCAATCCGATAGAAAACATGGAAATCATAGTCAAAAACCACAATCCGATATAAATGAAAACATTCCCTGACATTCTGTAACCAAAAAATATAACTGCCACTAAAGATAAAATCAATGTGGATATGATAGCCATAATTCCGCTTGCAATTGTGTCACAAACAAGAAGTCTAGCTGGCGAACAAGGACTGCAATACATCCTTTTGAGCACACCTTGCGAACGATAATCTACAATAGTTATAGGAATGCTCATAAATGCGCTGCAGCAGATTCCAACAGTCGAAAGTGCAGCATAAGAACTTTGCAAAAAAGTAAGACCCATGTTGCCAGCAGCCTTATTTCCTGCAATCAGAGAAATAATCAAAAAAGTTACACTTGGCATAGCCAGATTAAAAATAATTACATCAGGTGAACGAAAGAATAATTTCTGTTCGATTTTGTACATATTAAAAAATTTCATTTTTTTTACCTCCTCTCGCGTTAGCGACGGTGCGTACGACACCTGAAAAATCTGTTTAATTCATAAAGAATAAATAAGCATCTTCCAGATTTTTTTTATCTGCTTTGGAAATCACTTCATCAACAGAACCTTCCACAATTTTTGCTCCATTTTTGATGATGCAGATTTTATCGCATAGAGCTTCTGCTTCTTCCATATAATGCGTTGTCAAAAAAATCGTAAGTCCCTGGTTTTTCAAATTTTTCAGTGTGTTCCAAACTTCACGGCGGGCTTCAACATCAAGTCCAGTTGTAAGCTCATCTAAAAAAACAATTTTTGGATTTCCAATCAAAGCAAGAACAACGGAAAGTTTTTGTTTTTCTCCGCCAGAAAGCTTGGAAACAAAATTATTTTTTAGATTATCAAGCGAAAACTGTTTCAAAAGCTGTTTGTAATCAGATGGTTGATTATAAAGCGATGAATATTCTATGCATGCTTCTTCCACCGTTATGTTAGCCTGATATTGCGTATGCTGAAGCTGAACCCCAACATCCTCAAAAACAATTTTTTTGTTCCTTGCCGCATTCAATCCAAGAATCGAAGTATTTCCTGAATCAGGTTGTTTTAACCCTAAAATCAAATCAATCGTTGTACTTTTGCCAGCTCCATTATGCCCCAAAAGTCCAAAGACTTCACCTTTTTTGACTGTAAACGAAAGATTATCTATCACTTTTTTTTGAGAAAAAGATTTGGATAGATTTTCGACTACAATAAAATTTTCTTCCATAAAATCCTCCTGATATTGTCGATAAAACACCGCAACCGCGCACATCTTTGTGTAAAGTCAGTGAAATAATCAGACAAATCATAATTCCATTTAGTTAAGAAAATTGTACTTCCTCCCCTCAAGGGGAGAGTCAAGAGAAATTTTTGAAATTTTTGAGATAATTATAAAATTGATTTTTTTTTGATAATAAAAATTTTTGATGTTATAATAAAAATAAATATAGAAGGAAAAAGTATTATGGAGAAAATCGAAATTACCACTTATTGTGGGCTTGATTGTAACAACTGTGAATGGAAAGAAAAATGTAATTGTGGCGGATGTGTAGCAACCGGCGGAAAACCATTTCATGGAGAGTGTGAAGTTGCAAAATGCTGCATTTCACGAAAAAGGCAGTTTTGTGGTGACTGCTGGGAATATCCATGCGAAAAATTAAAATCATATGCTTTTGATCCTGAACATGGTGATAACGGTGAACGTCTGAAAAATTGTGATAGAATAAAAGCTAATCTTGTAGCGTGTGCAAGAGAAGGTTTGGATCCGATTGCTTATTGTGGATTTTCATGCAATCACTGTTTTTTAAGCAAATGGTGCGGTTCTTGCCGTTCTGATTATAATCTGTGCTCTTTTGCAACTTTATTTCCTGATGGAATTTGTCCGAATGTAAAATGCTGCAAGGAAAATAATTTTGAAGGCTGCTGGGAATGTGAAAATCTTGCTGAATGTCAAAAAGGTTTTTACAAAGCCGATAATGACGGTTCAAAGGCGTGCAAAGCTCAGGCAATGTTTATAAAAAAACACGGAAAAGAAAAATTTTCAGAAGTCTGCACAAAGTTTCACGAAATAAATCCAGATATGAAAAAAGTTCAGGAAGTTTTAAACGGCAGCGTGGAAGAAGGATTAAAAATTTTGGAAGGACTTATGTGAGGTCTGTTCATGGCTCGAGAGGGAGGGACAGACCTCACCTTTATTTATCTCTATCCTTGAAATTTCCTTTCGAACGTATTATTATCCGATTATGATTGCAAAAATTAATGATGAAATTGTTTTGCTGGAACGGCTTGCTTTGAATACGCATCCTCCTTTGAAAACTCAGGTTTTTGATGGTTGGACTGCCGGTTTTACGGAGGGGTACACTGGGCGCGCGAATTCTGTTTTGCCTCTTGAAACTGGAACTCTTCCTTTGGAAACAAAAATCCATTCTTTTGAAGAAATGTATGCAAAACAATATTTGCCCTGCCGTTTTAAAATGACATCAGCAGCTCCGCAAGGTTTGCAGGATTTGTTGGAAAATAAAGATTATGAAATGCAAAATAAAACTGACGTTCTGCACACTCAAAGCGACAATCTGATGTTTTTGGAACGTCTTGAATCGGTTGAAGAGCCAGAAGAAATTGGTGTGATTATCACAAGCAACCCGGATAATCTTTGGCTTTCATCTTTTTTTGAATTTGAAAAAATTGATAACGAAAAATATCAGCAGATTGCAAAAAAGCAGTTTAAAATTGTCGACAAAAATCAAAATCTTTCTGCTTTGTATTGCCGCCTTCTACATTCTAGAAAAGATGTTGGTGTTGCATCTGCCGTCATTCAAAATGGTGTTCTTTTTCTTTTGAATGTGGTCATTTCTCAGGAATTTCGCGGAAAAGGTTTCGGAAAAATCTTAATCAAAGAAATTCTTGAAAACGCCTGCATTCTTGGTGCAAAAAAACTTTATCTGCAGGTTGTTCAGTCAAATTCTGTCGCTCAAAGTTTGTATAAAAGTTTTGGGTTTGAATATCTGTATTCTTACTGGTATATGGAAAAATCTCAAAACTGATTTTATCAAACTGATTTTTCTACAAATTCTTTCATCAATAAAAAAAAGATTTCGGCTGTCTGATTTTATCGTGCATCCGAAATCTTTTAAAATCTTTCAAAATTCCTCAAAAAATGTCGCTTACTCTTTTTCAGTACATTTTATGTGCAACTCGTCAAGCTGACTCTGATCAACATAACTTGGACATTCATCCATTGGGGACATTGCAAGGTTATTTTTTGGGAATGCAATTACTTCGTGAATTGATTCTTCATGGCGCATAAGCATAATCAGGCGGTCAAGTCCAGGTGCAATTCCTCCGTGCGGTGGTGCCCCAAATTTAAATGCCTGAACAAGAAATCCGAATGCTTTTTCTGCGCGTTCTCTGCTGTATCCCACAATTTCAAAAATGCGTTCCTGCAAAACAGGATCGTTGATACGCATTGAACCAGAAGCAAGTTCGTAACCGTTCAAAACAAGGTCATACAAATCGCCTTTTACTTCGCCAGGATTGCTTTCCAAAGTGTCCCAGTATTTTTTCTGAGGAAGTGTGAACATGTGATGTTCAGTTTCCCAGTGATTTTCTTCTTCGTTCCATGCAAAATAAGGGAAGTCGATAATCCATGCAAAATGGAATTCATCAGCTGGATTGTAAAGATTCAAATCCTTTCCAAGCTGTTTACGCACAGCACCCAAAGCAGTACATGCAGTCTGCCAGTCTTCGTCGCTCACAAAAAGAAGCAAATCGTTCTTTTTGGCACCAAGTTTTTCACAAATCACTTTTTCCTGACCTGCAAAAAACTTGCTGATTCCGCCTTCGAATACGCCTTCTGCATTTACTTTCATCCATGCAAGACCTTTTGCCTTGTAAGTTTTTGCAACGGCTTCAAGAGCTTCAATATTCTTGCGGCTATATTTGTCAGCAACATTTTTTACAACAAGAGCTTTAAGTCCGCTTCGTTTGTGACGCTGAATTTCACGACCAGAATTTGCAGCTCCTGCTTTAAACGCATTAAAATCTGCCAAATCCGCCATAAATGCTGCATCCTGCATCTTCAAATCAAAACGCAAGTCTGGTTTGTCGCTTCCATAAAAGTCAAAAGCATCTTCCCATGCAATGCGGTCAAAATGAGCTGGCAAATCGTAATTCAAAGTTTTTTTGAAAATGTGCTGCATCATTCCTTCTGTTATAGAAAGAACTTCTTCTCGGTTTGTAAAACTCATTTCCATATCAATCTGAGTAAATTCAGGCTGACGATCTCCGCGGGCATCTTCATCGCGATAACAGCGAGCAATCTGGAAATATTTGTCAAAACCAGAAACCATCAAAAGCTGTTTGTAAAGCTGTGGCGATTGTGGAAGAGAATAAAATTTTCCAGGATGAACACGGCTTGGAACAAGGTAGTCCCGCGCTCCCTCAGGAGTTGATTTTATGAAAGTTGGAGTTTCAATTTCCAGAAAACCTTTTTCTGTCAAATATTCTCGTGTCGCAAAGGTAACTTGTGAACGCAAAATAATGTTCTGCTGCATTGGCTCGCGGCGCAAATCAAGATAGCGGTATTTTAAACGCAAATCTTCGTTTGGAATTACAAGAGTTCCATCTTTCTGGCGCACTTCTTCAATGCTGAACGGAAGTTCCTGGCTTGTCGTAAAAATCTCGATATCGCTTGCTTCAACTTCAATTTCGCCCGTTTTCATATCAGGATTGATATCTTTTTCGGCTCGGGCAGCAACAACGCCTTCTACCGCAATACAATATTCACTTTTTAAGCCGGCTGCAATTTTTTTAACTTCATCACTTGCATTGTCACCAACCATAACCTGAGTAATTCCGTAACGGTCGCGCAAACGAATAAAAATAAGTCCACCCAAATCACGGGTACGGCTAACCCAACCATTTAATACAACTTTCTTGCCGACATCAGCTTTTGTAAGCTCGCCGCAAGTAACTGTTCGCTTAGAATTTTCCATAATGAATTATTTTAATATTTTCTAAAAGTTTTTACAATACAATAATCTATATTATGAAAAAAGGGACAGACCTCCATTGGCAACGAAACTTCATTCAATTCGAAGTCTGTCCCCCCATTGATAATAAAATGAGGTGTGTCCCTTTTTTTCAGTTTTTTTCCTTTTTTTATGGCACATTTTGCTACGCAAAACCGGGCTGTTCCGCAGTTCCCTAACGGTCAGCCGCTTCCCTCGCTTCGCTCAGTCCAGTGGCCGCTTCGCGCTGCTCCATAGCCCTTGTGCATTTATAAATTGATTTTTTTCAACCCCGTTGTTTTTTTGATTTTGTCAGAGTAAATAACATTCTTTTACCCGACAATTTTGTCAGGCTTTCCAGTCAGTAAAATGCGTAAATCTAGTTTTAAGTAGGCAAGGATTTCTCTCAGATAATTATGCAAAACTCTGAAAGGTGCACAACCACTTCCCAACCCGTAAATATCAGAAAAACCCATCCGCTTTGCAAGACGCTGTGCCCTTCTCAAATGAAAATTATTAGTTACGACAATTATTCTGGAATCAAGAATTTCACGTTTTGTTTTACCAGTGAACTCAGAAAGCAAATCACAACTAAACTGAAAATTCTGAATTGTGTCCAAAGCTTTATCTTCCACTAGAATGCGTTCAGGAGAAATTCCACGTTGTACAAGTTCTTTTTTGAGTTGTGGAGCTTCGGCAACAGGTAGCCATTTCAAAGTTCCTCCAGTAACAACGCAGATAGTTTCACTGTGATTCTGCAAATAAGATGCCGCAGTTTCAACACGATTTAGAACAGGTTTCGGCAGATTTCCGTTTTTATCAATTCCGCCGCCCAGCAAAATCAAATAATCGCAGGATTCATCATTTTTTATCGTTTTTGGATTCAAAATAAAAATCAAACTGACAATAGAAAAAGCAGCCGCTACAATCAAAAAAGCTGACACAACAATCTGAACCCATTTCTTCCAGCTTGTCCAAAACGAATGTCCAGTTTTTTTTCTGTAAATTCCCAAAAAAATATGATAGCAGCCAATTACAGTCCAGATATGTGAAAAAGATGTCAGATTATCCAAAAAAGTTCCAGGATTAGTAACTATCAGTGCAAAATCATAAAAAATACATAAAAAACCAAAAATAAACAAAACTATAGAAATCATAAAAACCTGTTTACAAACTGCCATCACGGCACAGAAAAAATTATTTTTTTAGAATCATAAAAGTTAAATCATCTTTTTGAGGAGCTCGTCCCTGGAACATTGCAATTTGCTTTTCAATCTCTATCATCTGCATTTTTGTAGGCATTTCGCAAACTCTGTAAATTAGATTCAAAAGCCTGTCTTTTCCAAAATCCTCTTTACGTTCATTCATAGTGTCAATTAGACCATCTGAATAAATAAAAAGTTCATCTCCGTCTTCAAAATTATAAACTTGAGATGTGTAATAAACCGGAAAACCTGGAATACCAATCGCCCCCACAGATTCTTTTTTCATCTGCAGATATTCACAAATTCCTGTTCTATGATGATAAAAAATCGGTCTTGGATGTCCTGCAATAGCTACTTCAATATTATCTTTATTTGTTTTGATAAGAATTCCAGTTAAATAATTTTCAATATCACCTTTTTCCTGAATTACGCGCCCGTTTATATTATTCAAAATTTCCCATAAGTCCATCTTATCTTTTGTGTAAAATTCCTGATGGATAATATTTTTTACAAGCATAGTGACAAGTCCAGACGAAATACCATGTCCTGAAACATCAAAAATTCCAAGTCCATCCAAATTATCGCCAGTTCTAAAAAAATCATATAAATCACCGGAAACACCAGCCATAGGTTTGCTGTAAAACGCTAAATCATAATTTTTAATTTTGGAAACATCCTGTTTGAAAAAACTTTGCTGAATAACAGACGCCATTTTGATTTCTTTTTCCAAACTCAGATTTTTTGCTTCAAGATTATCTTCGATTTTGTACACAATTATAGTAAAAATCCCGACCATAAAGACAATTACAATAATCGTGATAGCCATATTTAAATATTTAAGAGTATTCACAATACTTGAAGAAACGACATATCTTGGCGAAAAATTTATGGATTCTAAAACAATAAAAATAACACTGGAAATAATTGAAATAATCGTAGCTATGGCAAATTTCTTTTCAAAAACCAAAAAGGGCAGCAATCCCATCATCAAAATAAAATAATGAAAACAGGTTTCTGAGCCCATAAAATATTCAGCAAGAACCTGATGACATATCACCTCAACATAGGCGACAAAAAATAGCGCAACAAAAGACTTTGCCCTGTAAATTGCAATCAAAAGAATTACAAATATGATTACGCTTATAATGTTATAATAGAACATCGGCATCACTTTTAACTGCAGAAAGAAAACCTGTATCATAATATGGTAAATTAATGCAAAAAAATCTGTAAAACTTGATACAAATTTTGCTCTAGCGTAAGAGGATGTTATTTCTTGATTTCCCAAAAAAAGCATAAAACCCGATATTCCTATTATGGAAATAAGTTTAAAACAATCTTAATTTTAATTGTACCATTATTTTCATAAAAAGTAAAATTGATTTTTTTTGATTTTTTTTGAAATCATTTGAAAATCTTGTTATATCTATGATTTTTTTGTGAAAAAATTGTAAAATTAACAAAATGAAAATAAAAATTCAGCCTTTTGATGTCATTTTGATTTTGGCAATACTTTTGATTTCCTTCTTTTTGATTAAGATTTCTGGAGGAAAAAATAACGGAAAAGTAATAGTTCAGGCAAATGGAAAAAAATTTGAATATTCTTTACAAAATGAAGGAATTTTTACTGTGCAGGGAGCAACAGGCAAAACTTCTTTTGAAATTTCTGATTGCAAAGTGCGCATAATAGATTCTCCCTGCCCGAATAAAACCTGTATTGCACGTGGATGGGCAAATTCAGTTGTATGTTTGCCGAATAAAGTGTTTGTGCAGATTGAAAATACAAAAGAAGCTGAAAATGAAATGCAGTTTGATGCAATTTCAAATTGACCTAATTTTGCAACCCCATCCATAACTTGCGTCAACTCAGTGCTTTTAAAGGAGTATGAAAAAAACTTGCAGAACTTCAAAAAAAATCTGATTTCAACAGAAAAAATCGCTTTTTTAACCTCAGTTTCACTTTTATTTTCATATATTGAAACAATAGTACCAAAATTTACACCTTTTCTTAAATTGGGACTGGCAAACACAATTGTCATTTCAGCATTGAATTTTGATTTTCCATCCTTTTTCATATTGATTTGTGCAAAAACCATTATTTCAAGTCTGTTTGGAGGAACTTTATTATCTCCTTTTTTTGTGATTTCGATTTGTCAGAGTTTTGGGAGCAGTTTTGCGATGTTTTTTTTGAATAAACTGAATATTCTGATAAAAAAAAGATTTTGTTCCGTGTATGGAATATCGATTTTCGGGGCTTCCATAAGCAGTTTCATTCAGATTTTGTTGAGTAGTGTTTATCTGGGAAAGGGTACCTTTGTATTTCTTGCCCCAATGCTCATTTTTGGAATTTTCAGCGGCTTTCTTACAGCATTTTTGAGCGAATATCTGAAAATTCCGCAAAATTTGGATTTATTGATAAAGAAAATCATCGAAAAGCAAAATAATCTGGAGTTTCAGAAATTGCCAGAATCACAGGAAAAAATCAAATCGAAAAAGTTGACTGAACAGATTAAACAAAATCAGAAATTATCAAGTTTTTTGATTTTTTGTTTTGTAGCATTAAGTATTTCAACATTTCTCGTAAAAAATATGATAGTGTTGTGCGTTTTTTTAATTTCCGCCTTTACATTTCAAATTGTTTTGGGAAAAAAGATAAAACTTCTTCCTCACGTAATTTTATGGATTTTTGTGATTTTTTGTGCAGTTCTTGTACCAAATGGAGAAATTCTGTTTAAAATTTCCTGCTTTTCCATCACAAAAGGAGCAGTTTTTTCTGGAATTACAAAATCACTTCGACTTTCAATAGTCGCATCGTTGAGTTTATGCCTTTGTTCAATGAATTTTAATATGAAAAAATCAGTTTTTTTCACAAAAATAATGGAATATTTCCGTTTTTTGATGCAAATTTTTAATGAATCAGAGGGGAATGTTTTTAAAAAAATAAAAACAACATTCGAAATTAAATAATTTTTTTTGGGGTGACTATGGCGACTTTTTTTTGTCCTGAAAAACAGGAATTTCTTCTTTCACAAAATGATTATCTGGAAGCAGCAAGATATATCGGATATTCAAAAATGCGTTTGCCAGACGACATAATCATGCAGATGATAAAAAAAGCCAGCGAAAAATTGCTTGAAGTTATAAAACCACAGTCTGTTTTTGAAGAATTTGATTTAGCATTGAAAATAAAAAATAAAAAAAAAGAAATTTCTTTTGCCGATGTCAGTTTTGACTCAAAAGATTTGTCGCGGAATCTTCAGCAATGTGACAGTGTTTATTTGATGGCATGCACAATTGGTCCGCAGGTGGATTCAATCATTCGGCGCGAACAAACTATAGATGCGGCGATGGCGGCGGTTTTGCAGGGCGCGGGAGCAATGTTCATAGAAAAACTTGTGGATTTAACAAATCTGCAGATAAAAACAGATGCACAAAAAAAAGGCAGAATCACGAAACCTCGCTACAGCCCAGGCTATGGCGATGTTCCGCTTTCCTGCCAGAAAGATTTTTTCCGACTTTTACCTTGCACCAGAATAGGTCTGACCCTCATGGACACACTGATAATGGCACCGGAAAAAAGTGTAACTGCTTATATCGGAAGTTATCAAAAAAATGTATAAAAAAATATAAAATAAATTAAAATTACCTATTGACATAGTAGGTAATAAAGTGTTATAAAATATCTATAACCTAGTGCTTTAGTAGGTTTAGAAAGCAAATAACAAACTTTTCAGAGGTTTGGTGGTTGAGTGGAGATACAAATGTGCTCCATACGCCGCCACTAACATGAAGTTTATTAGACAACATATCAGGAGGAAATTATGGCAAAAAAATTACATTTTGAAACATTACAATTACATGTTGGACAGGAACAAGCAGACCCTGCAACAGATTCACGTGCTGTTCCAATTTATCAAACAACTTCTTATGTATTTCATAATTCACAACATGCAGCCGACCGTTTTGGGCTAAGAGATGCTGGAAATATTTATGGAAGACTTACAAATTCCACTCAAGATGTTTTGGAAAAACGTATAGCCGCATTGGAAGGTGGTGTTGCAGCATTGGCAGTAGCTTCAGGAGCAGCAGCAATCACATACACAATTCAGGCACTCGCTCAGGCAGGAGACCACATCGTATCACAAAAAACAATTTATGGAGGCTCATATAACCTTCTTGCACACACACTAAAACAGTTTGGTGTAGAAACAACATTCGTAGATGCACACAACCTTGAAGAAGTAGAAAAAGCAATCAAACCAAACACAAAAGCCGTATATCTTGAAACACTTGGAAATCCAAATTCAGATATTCCAGATATCGATAAAATTGCAGAAATTGCTCACAAACACGGACTTCCAGTAGTCATCGACAATACATTCGGAACACCATATTTTATCCGTCCATTCGAACATGGAGCAGACATCGTAGTACATTCAGCAACAAAATTCATCGGCGGACACGGAACAACACTCGGCGGAATCATCGTAGATTCAGGAAAATTTGATTGGAAAAAATCAGGAAAATATCCAAACATTGCCGCACCAAATCCAAGTTATCATGGAGTCAGCTTTGCTGATGCAGTTGGACCAGCAGCATTTGTAACATACGTCAGAGCAATCCTTTTGCGAGACCAGGGAGCAGCAATCAGTCCGTTCAATGTATTCCTTTTGCTTCAAGGAATAGAAACACTTTCGCTCAGACTCGACCGACACGCTGAAAATACAAAAAAAGTAGTAGAATTCCTGCAAAATCATCCAAAAGTTGCAAAAGTAAACCATCCGTCGCTTTCAGACCATCCAGATCATGCACTTTACGAAAAATATTTTCCAAATGGCGGAGCTTCAATTTTTACATTCGAAATCAAAGGCGGAAAAGAAGCAGCATGGAAGTTTATAGATAATTTGAAAATTTTCAGTTTACTTGCCAACGTTGCTGATGTAAAATCACTCGTAATCCATCCTGCAACAACAACTCACAGTCAGCTTTCCGACGAAGAACTTGCAGACCAGGGCATTTCGCAAAGCACAATCCGCTTAAGCATAGGAACTGAACACTATGAAGACATCATCGATGATTTACAAAATGCTTTTGATTCAATCTAAGATTTACAATAAATTATAATAAAAATTTGGACGTGCCCCACTTCGCATTCGCTTCGTGGGTCGCTATGTCCAGGGTTCGCTAACGCTCAGCCTCCTCACTTCAGAAGCTGCACAAAAAGCGAAACTACCAGAAAACAGGAAAAAAACACCGCAGCTTCTTTCGTTGTGGTGGCCGCCTTCGGCGCCCTTCCCAGCGCTCACGTGGAAATACATTTAAGAGAGGTAATAAAATGTCAAAAATTTACACATCAGTAGACCAGCTTATCGGTCACACACCACTTTTGGAACTCACACACCTTGAAAAAGAGTTTAATCTTCAGGCAAAAATTTATGCAAAACTGGAATATTTTAATCCGGCAGGAAGTGTTAAAGACAGAATTGCAAAAAATATGATTGATGAAGCAGAAAAATCAGGCGCATTAAAACCTGGTGCAACAATCATCGAACCAACTTCAGGAAACACAGGAATTGGACTTGCTTCAGTTGCAGCAGCTAGAGGATACAAAATCATCATTGTTATGCCAGAAACCATGTCTGTTGAACGACGTCAGATTATGAAAGGTTATGGTGCTGAACTTGTACTTACAGAAGGTGCAAAAGGAATGAAAGGTGCCATCGCAAAAGCAGATGAACTTGCAAAAACAATTCCAAACAGCTGGATTGCAGGACAGTTTGTAAATCCATCAAATCCTGCAGCACACATTGCAACAACAGGACCAGAAATCTGGGAAGACACAGACGGAAAAGTAGACTATTTTATCGCTGGAGTTGGAACAGGCGGAACAATCACAGGTGTTGGAAAATATTTGAAATCTCAAAAACCTGAAGTAAAAATAGTTGCCGTAGAACCAGCAACATCACCAGTTTTGAGTAAAGGGGAAGCAGGTTCTCACAAAATTCAGGGAATTGGAGCAGGCTTCATTCCAGATGTTCTAGATACAAAAATCTATGACGAAGTTTTGCCAGTAGAAAATGAAGCAGCATTTGAATATGGAAAACTCACAGCAAAAAAAGAAGGTTTTTTACTCGGTATTTCAGCAGGTGCCGCAGTTTACGCAGCAATTCAGGTTGCAAAACGCCCTGAAAATGCAGGCAAAAACATCGTAGTTTTGTTACCAGACAACGGCGACAAATATCTTTCAACTCCACTTTTTGCAGAATAAAAAACATTTTTAAATAAAAGAGTTTTGCAAGAAACTCGAAGTTTATTCAAATGGCGCAATTTCAGTCATTTGATTTAAATCTTCTATATAATACATGTACTTAAATAGTAAGTTTATGCAATGAACACTTGAAAGGGGCTACCTAAAAAAGGTTTGCCCCTCTTTTTTTCTCCTTCATTTTTTTATTTTTCAGATTCAAAAAAAAACTTTTTTTAAGTTTTTCTGTTAAATCAGTTAAAAAATAATTGACAAAATAGTACGGGGGAGATTGTCTAAAAACTCAAAGCCCTAGTGTTAAATTTGATGGAAAAGACAAAAAACGACACTAAATATGGGGTTTGAGGAAGAAAAAACAACCAAAAATGTAGTTTTTAGACAGTCTGGGGGGGGGTAGAATAAAAAACAAAAATATATTCTGGAGTTTATATGAAAGTAAAAACGTTTTCAAAATTTTTTATAAGCCTGTTCCTTGTGGGAACAGTTTTTATTGGCTGTAATAATGGCTTAGCTGATGCAAGAAATAACATTCTAAATGAAGTGTTGAAACAGGAAGAACTAGATTATCCATCAAGAGATGAATACTTGAAACTTGTTGAAGATGAAAATGGTCTTGCAATTATTCTTGGAAATGATATCAATTTTAATGGTAATGATATAGATGTTCGTTATGAAGATAGTTCCATTTATTATAGAGTAGTTATTCCTAACGAACCAAATAAAAAAGTTTATTTACCATTTGTAAATGCAGATGAAAAAGTTCATATTCTGTTGCAAGGTGAATTTGAAAAGAAAGATAAAAAAATGCGGTGGCAAAATAGACCCTATCAGATTTATACAACTAGGAATTCTAAAAATAATTTTTTCGACTTTGTTCCAGGTTATGAAGATTACAAAAAAATAACATTAACCATTGACCGTAATGGATACAAATTTAATACAAAAATTCATACGAATGGAAAAACTTTGAAAGATTTCTTCAATTTGAACAGAATGTCAAATGTTAGTGCAGATTATAATTTTATAGCAGGAAAATTATATTGGACAGATTCAGATTGGGGTGGTGGAAATGATTTTGAATTTGATATAGAAAATAAAACAATAAAGGCTGATACTTATAATTATCGTGGTAAAAGAGATATATTCGTTTCTGGAATTGATGCTATTAATTGGTTTGGAGAAGAAGGGTTAAGGGAAAGGATAAAAAAACACCAGAATAAGTATTGTTCGAGTTTTAGACTTAAATTTAAAATTTCTGGTTATGATTATTGGATTAGATTTGATGAACAATATTCTCCTGAATATGATGATAATGAAACTTTGAATAAGTATCTTAATTTGGAAGAAAGTCTTGTAAATGCTGTAGCTGATGTTGAAAACACACCTTCTTCTCAAGAAGAAATGGTTCAGTTTTTTAATGAAATTATTGCTGAAATCACAGGAAAAAATTCTTTAAACAATTCATCAAGAATGGTGCAACCTTCAATTACTGCTGTAACTGATTATTCATATATTAACTCTGTAATTACAAGTATTCCTTCTGAAATAAAAATGATTTATGAAAATATTGAAAGCGGTGATGGAAGAATTAATTTCAACAAAGCTTTGAATGTAGGTGAAATTTCAGTTAATGATTGGTTTAGTTTAATCTATAATCTTAATGATGAAATTAACAACGTGTTTAATAATGGTTCATACGAAGGTTCTTCTAATAATGTTTTCTTTGGTAACAATCCAGAACAGGAAGAATATATTAGAAACATATTAGGTATCGTTGAAAAATATGCAACAATCAAGCAGTTCTATGTAGATGCTGATGTTAATGCTGATGTTTCTAGTTTAATGAATGAAGATTTAATATCTAGCGATGATACAATTTGTTCTGCAAAACTCAAAGCACTTTTATCTGCTGGTTCTATAGATTTTGATAGTCTTGTCAATGAGATTTATAGTTTTGTTATTGGTAACCAAGAAGATGATTCAATCATAACACAAATGCCACTTAAAGCATTTAGTTTTGATTATGGAATTGATTGTAATGCAAATATAACAGCTTCTGATTATAATAAAATAAGAAATTTTGATTCTAGTATATCTTCGAATACATCTTTTAATTATGAACTTGAAGCTTTAGTTAAAATGGCAATTGTTTCTTCTAGCAAAAAAGGTGGTATTTTTGTAATCAATCCAAAAATTACTTTGACGGTAGAAGATATTGTTGAATTGATAAGAATTTCATCAAATAAAAAGGCTACTTTTGCAGATTATTTGAACTTGTTAAATAAAGTACTTTATATTAAGTTTTCAGTTCAAGATAAGAATGGTTCAGTTCAATATTCACGTAATTTAAGTATGAATGATATTATTGAATATTTACCAGGTATAGAACAAAAACCAGAAGAAGTTGCACCACTTTGTACAATTAATTATCAAAATAATTATGGTACAGTTGAACTTAAAGTAGACCATTCTTGGACAGAGGTTGAATTTATATTTGAAACTGGAATTGAAGATAAAATTCAGTTAGTTTATTTGGATGCAGAAATAGATCCAGATGATCAATGGGGAAATCCATATGCTGGATATTCAGGAGCACTTAAGGAATCAGAGATTAATGTTGTAATTTCTGACGCAACGGAAAGAATCAACAATCCTGGAACAAAAACTTTGGATAAAATTGGTATTCAGAATTATAATGGAGCTGCAAATGGTATTCCTGTTGTCGTAAAATCTATAACTGCCACAAAAGATGATGGAACAAATGTTGAAATCACAAAAGATATGCTTTCAATTGCATCTTGGGCTGGTAATATTGAATAATATATGAATATTTAATATTTGAGTTAAAAAAGGTCACTGTTTAAACACAGTGACCTTTTTTTTTAATTATTTTTTTAGCAATAATTAAAACTTTTCCAATTCCTTCATAATCTGTATGTCATTGATTTTGGCTGGATATTTTTTGATAACCTGTTCATAGACATAAAGTGTTTTTTTCATATAGTTTTCAATAGTAAAATTTTTTGTGATTTCCAAACTTTTTGCACTAAAAGCTTTTCGCTTATTTTCATCGTAAATCAGTTTAATAATTTTTTCCTGCATTTCTTCATCTGTTTTGCAAAGAAAACCATTTTGTCCGTTGAAAACACAGTCATAATAACTTTCATCATCACGTACAACAATTGGCAGAGAAGAAAGCTCAGCTTCCAAAATAGTCATAGAATGCATTTCCGAGAGGGAAGCGGTTATAAAAATATCAGCAGTTTCATAAAAATTGTGAACTTTTTGCCATTCCACAAATCCAGTGAAAATTATTTTTCCTTCATCAATTTCTCTGGTACTCATATTCATCAAAGAAGCGTGGGCAGGACCGTTTCCAACAAATAAAACTTTACAAGTTTCGCATTTTTTTACGATTTCTTTGCAGATTTTTAACAGTTCAAATACTCTCTTTTCTTCTGCAATGCGTCCCAAAAACAGCAGAACAACGTCTTTATTTTTAATGCCATATTGTTTTCTGAGCTTCTGTTTTTCGTGTGCCGTTAGGCTTGTCTTAGCAAACTTTGAGTTATCAATTGAGTTTGGAATAACAACCGATGGCATTTTTGGAATCATTTTTCTGCTTTTCGTGTAATTTCGAGCTTTTGTTGATACTGCTATAAGTGCATCAAATCGTTTGTAAAACGTCCGCATAAATTTTGTGACAACTCTTGGCGAAATTAGTTTTGCAAAAGGAATGTAATATTTGTAGAATTCAGTCCACATAGTGTGGGTTGTGCAGATTGCAGGAATGTGAAGTCGTTTTGAGCAGTAAATCGCGGCTGCTCCAATACCGAATTCCGTATGGCAGTGAATCAAATCAACATTGTTTTCTTTTAGAAATTTTACAAGATGCGGAAGAAAAGGAATGGCAATAAATTGATCTGTTCCAAGTCCGAGAGGTTTCGATTTTGCTTGATAAACAAGTGGGTCATCAGATTTGTAATCCTCTGTCGTTTCCACAGTAACAAGCAAAACTTTGTGACCGAGTTTAATAAGCTGTTCTCTCAACTGAACTACAACCGTAACTACTCCCGATTTCGTAGGAAAGTAGCTGTCCGAAAATAAAGCAATAGTCATAAAATCTATTATTACACTATTCCTTTTTTTATACAAGAATTAAAACAAGGTCTGTCCCCTGTTTAAACTGCAGCGCAGTAAAACAAGGTCGTACCCCATTTTAAACCACTTTTAATTAAATCAGCTAAATCAGAGACAGACCTCGATTTCATCTCAATTAAAAAAAAATCAAAAATCACTAAGAATTTTTGATATAAAAAAAGAAAAATGTTATAATATTTATTGAGATTGAGTTTGGTTTTCTCATTGACTTTTACAGGAGGTGTGATAAAAATTACATCCGTGTATTTTTTATCACTCAAGTTTATTTCGTGCGCTGCACTTCATAAACTTGGATTCTCGCCATCCATGGCTCGCCGCTAACGCGGTGTTTTTTATAGGAGAATTTATGTTTGAAATTAAAAACGTATCGAAGGTTTATACTAAAAAAGGTGTAAAAGCAGTCGATTCTATTAATCTGACTGTGAATAATGGAGAAATTTTTGGCTTTTTGGGGCCTAATGGTGCTGGAAAAACTACTACTATCAAAATGGTGACGGGAATTCTTTCAAGCGATGAAGGTGACATTTATCTGAACGGAATTTCGCTTCACGATAATCCTTTGAAGGCAAAAGCTCAGTTTGCGTTTGTTCCTGACAATCCTGAAACTTTTTCGCGGCTCAAAGCAATTGAATACTTGAATTTTATCGCAGATGTTTACAAAGTTCCTTCTGATGTCCGCAAACAGAGAATCGAAGAACTTTGTGAACGTTTTGGGCTCAGCGATGTGCTTTTAAACAAAATTTCATCATTCAGTCACGGAATGAAACAAAAACTTTTTTTGATTGCAAGTCTTGTCACCGACCCTGAAAACTGGATTTTGGATGAACCGATGGTCGGTCTTGATCCAGAAGCTGCTTTCATCGTCAAAGAAATTATGAAAGAACGAGCTGTTGCAGGAAAAACTGTATTTTTTTCAACTCATGTTATGGAAGTTGCTGAAAAAATCTGCGACAGAATCGGTATCATCAATCATGGAAAACTGATTTTTACAGGAACAATGGACGAACTGAAATTGCAGCATGGAAAAGACGGCGAATCTCTTGAAAATATTTTCCTGAAACTGATTGGAAGTGACGCGGTGGGTGAGTTATGATTTTCAAATTATTTAAAATTTTTTCATCAAATCTTTTTTCATTTGATAATTTTTTCGGTGGATTCAAAAAAGGTGCAAAAGGCATTGCTAAAACCATCCTTTTTGGTCTGTTGTTTTTATATCTGATTTGTTGTTTTGGTGGCATGTATACACTGACAATGTATTCAACTTATAATTTTCTGGAAATGGCAGATGAACCTCAGTTTATGCCTGTAGTTTCCGTGATTTTTATCTTTTTGATGTTGATTTTTTTTGGAATTACTTCAGTTGCTTCCAATTATTTTTCAAACTCAGGTGAAGAGCAGTTTCTTTCCATGCCAATTTCGCCGGCCCAGTTTTTTGGAGCAAAATTTGGTGTTTCATTTGTGACAGATGCAGTACTTGCCATCGTCATGTTTATGATTGCAAACTTTATTTATGCTTATAAACAGGGCATTTTGGCAAATCCGCTTCTTTATGTGGGAATTTTTACAGCTGGAATTGCAATTTCACTTTTCTGCATCATTATGATTTATTTTCTGCTGATTATTCCGCTTTATTTTTTTCCTGTTTTACGCAAAAAGCAGATTTTGTCTGGCCTTTCAGTTTTCTTATTGATAATCTTCTGCGGTTTTTATGGATTTTTTTCTTCTATAACAGGTTATTCTTTCAGTTCAGGTGATTATGAAAAAATGGCTTCTCCAATTGTGAGTTTAAGTCAGACAGTTTCCGAGAAAATTCCAGTTTTGAATTTTATTGCTGATGCGATAAACGGAAAAATAATTCCAATTCTAGTTCTTCTTCTTATTTCTGCGGTGATTTTGTTTGTCTTTGTTCCGCTTTTGGGACGACTTTATGTCAAAACATTGAATGGTTTTTCTGAAACCAAAACAAAGAAAGTTTCTTCGCAAAAAATGAAATTTGCAATGCAGAAAGATTTGCAGTCAAATAATGTAGTAAAATCTTTGTTTTTGCGTGATATCAGAACAGTTTTGCGCGAACCATCTTTTTTTGTGAACGGTCCGCTTATGGTGTTTTTGTTTCCTTTTCTTTTGCTTTTTGGAACTTTTTTCGGATTATTTTCAGCAATGGAAAACATCAGTCAGGAACTTCCGCAGTTAATTTCTGAAATCAAAACAAAATTTGCAGTTTTAGATGTCAATTTGATTCGTTATTATTTAAGTCTTGGCGGAGCAATTTTTGTTGTGTTCATTGGAAATATATCTTCCATCGCCATAACTTCGTTTTCCAGAGACGGAAAATCGCTTTTTGACTTAAAAGCAATGCCGATTAGCAGCGAACAGATTGTGAAGGTAAAACTTTATCATGCAATTTTGTATATTCTGATTACAGATGTCATTACTCTGCTGGTAATCCTGTGTGCATATTTTTTACTTGGCATGCCGTTCAGATTTTCAATACTGTTTTCTTCTATTATACATATGTTTGTGATAAGCATGGCGAGTTCACTTGTGATTATTGTGATTGATATGTTTGTAGATACGGCAAATCCAAAACTTTTGTGGGAAAATCCTGTTGCAGCGTTTAAACAAAATCTGAATACTCTTGCCGGAATGTTGCTTGATTTTTTTGTGATTGCAGTAATGTTTGCTCTAGGATTTTTCATTCTGCCAAAAAATCAACTTGGGCTTGTGATACTAACTGTGCTTTTTGTAATAATTGCGGCTCCGCTCGGCAGTCAATATTTTAAGTATGCGCAAAAGAGAATTCCACAGATGTAGAAAATATAAAATAAAAAATCGAGTTTTTATTATGGGAGGTGTGATAAAAATTTCATCCGTGTAATTTTTATCACACAAGTTTATTTTGTGCGTTGCGCTTCATAAAATTGGATTTTGCGCCTCCTGCGCAATCTCTATCGCAAAGTTTTTTATGGAAGACTTTTTGCTTCACAAATAAAAATAAAATAAGGAAATACATTGAAAAATAATTTTTTTAAAAAGATATATGGTATAGTGTTGATTTTTTTTGCCGTTTCATCATTTCTTTTTGCAAGAAAAAATGATTATTTCAAGAAAAATCAACTTTTTGCAGTTAAAACAGAATATTTTGAAATAATCTATCCAGAAAAATGCAGAAAATCGGCTGAAATCCTTTATGAAAATGCTGATAAAATCTACATAGAAGTTGCAGGTCAATATGGATTTACACCTTCATTTTCCATGCCGGTTGTCCTTACTCCGGCAGTGGATTCATTTAACGCGTTCTGGACATCCGCACCATATAATCATATTGTCATTTATGACACTTCATTTTCCATCTCAAGCGATTTGGCAGTTTTTTCAGAAACTTTGATTCAAACATTTCGGCATGAATTGACACACGCTGTTACATATAATATGAAATCTCCCTTTTGGAATGCTGTGTCAACAATTTTTGGTGATTGCATTACCCCTGCATCAATTTGGATTTCTTCTGGAATGGCAGAAGGAGCTACTGTTACAAGTGAAAGTGCAGCTGGTGAAGGAAGACTAAACGACGAGTTTGCAAAACACATGGTCAAACAGGCCAAAATAGAAAATCAGTTTCCTTCTTATTATGATGTAATGGGGGCAAGAGATAAATATCCAGCCGGCTCCTTTTATTATTTCAATGGGGCATTTCATCAGTGGCTCCAGCAGAAATTTGGAATGGAAAAATATGCAGAGTTCTGGTATAAACTTGTTAATTTAAAAGCCCTCACAGTTGGTATAGCTTTTAACAAGGTTTATGGAATAAAACTCAAAGATGCTTGGGAAGAATTTGAAGAATCTTATCCAGTTCCAGAAATACCCTCAAATCCTTTGGAAACGGGATTGATTCAGGATTTTTTTAATTCACAAAATGACTTTTTTTCCAAACAAAATAAAACAGGATTTTACATTAACTCTCTCACACAATCTCAAAATGCAATAGCCTGGCTTGATAATTATGGCGGACGAGTTTTTTATGTT
>CAMEET010000022.1 GCA_945915085.1 uncultured Treponema sp.
CATATTGACTTTTTTGAAAAAAAATTTTATGATTAATTAACAATTTTTTAAGAGTTATCAGTTTTTAATTTTTTATTCCTTTTTGTTAAATCAAGAATACATATTTTTTACTTTTATGACTAATCTAATTTTTTTAAATAATTTATATTATGGAGAATTTTTTTAATGGCTGCATTACGAAAACGTCGAGGAACTGACGCTAATGTGAATCAGGAAAATGCCGAAATGGAACAGGCAGAATTTGATTTTGGTTCATCTGAAGAAACAGTGAATGAACAGATAAATCAGGAAAATCAGGAAAATTTTCAGACAGAAAATCAAAATGAAAGTTCAGATGAAAACCAGAGTGAAAATCAGTTTTCAAGTCCGAGTGAAGAGTCGGAAATTTCAGAAAATTCAAATGAATCTGGTGACGAAACAGAAAAAAATGAAGAAAATAATGATGTAAAGGTTGTAGTAAAAAGACGAAGGGTTGTCAAAAAAAATGATGATATTTCAAAAAAAACAGTTGATACTGAAAATCATCAGGCTTCAAATTCATCAGAAACACATTTTGAACATAATACAAACAAACATCCAAATCAAAAGTTTACTAGAAATCCTAGACAACAAAAAAGACCATACGGTGCAAGATCAAGTTATCCAACACAAAATAATGAAAATCAAGAAAATAATGCAATTAATGAATCTGCAGAAGATATTTCAAACAAACCAAGACTTGTAATCAATGAGTTGACTAAAAAATCAATGCCTGAACTCAGGGAAATGGCACAACAATACGATTTTACTGCCGATGATCTAGCTCCAATGAAAAAGCAGGATTTGATTTTTGTTATATTAAAAAAACACACTGAACGGGGTGGAATTATTTTTGCTTCAGGTGCTTTGGAAATTCTGCCAGACGGATATGGATTTTTGCGTTCCCCTCAAAACAGTTATTTACCAGGTCCTGATGATATTTATATTTCGCCAAGTCAAATCAGACTATTTAATTTAAAAACCGGTGATACAGTTTACGGTCAGACACGTTCTCCAAAAGAAGGTGAAAGATTTTTTGCACTTTTGCGAATTGAAACTGTAAATTATGATGAACCGCGCGTTGCACAAACTCGAATTCCATTTGAAAACCTGACTCCTTTATATCCAGATCATAAATTACGACTTGAAACCGTTTCTACAGAAGTTTCTACACGAATTGTAGATTTGTTTGCCCCAATTGGTAAAGGTCAGCGTCTTTTAATTGTTGCCCCACCAAAAGCCGGAAAAACAATCTTGATGCAAAAAATAGCAAACGCTATTACAGCAAACAATCCTGAAGTATTTTTGATTGTTCTTCTCATTGATGAACGACCTGAAGAAGTTACTGAAATGGAGCGCGCTATAAAAGGTGAAGTTATTTCTTCAACTTTTGATGAACAGGCTACTCGTCATGTTCAGGTTGCTGAAATGGTTTTGGAAAAGGCGAAACGTCTTGTTGAACATAAACGTGATGTTGTAATCCTCCTTGATTCAATCACTCGTCTTGCACGGGCTTATAATCAGACTGTTCAAACATCAGGAAAGGTTTTGTCTGGTGGTGTTGATTCAAATGCTCTTTTTAAACCAAAACGCTTTTTTGGAGCTGCAAGAAATGTTGAGGAAGGTGGTTCTTTGACTATTATTTCTACTGCACTGATTGAAACTGGAAGCCGCATGGATGAAGTTATTTTTGAAGAATTCAAAGGAACTGGAAACAGCGAAATCAATCTGGATAGAAAACTTGCAGAAAGAAGACTTTTCCCTGCAATCAATATAAAAAAATCTGGCACAAGAAAAGAAGAACTTTTACTTACAGAAGAAGAACTTCAAAAAATCTGGATTTTGCGAAAGGTTTTAAATCCTATGGAAGATGTGGAAGTTACAGAACTTATTCTTGACAGAATGAAAAAGAGTAAGACAAACGAAGCATTTCTTGCAAGCATGAACGCAGGAACTGCAGGACTAGAATAAAATCAAGATTAATGGTTTTATAAAATAATAATTTAAATAAAAAAGGAAATGCAAACTAAATTAATTTTGTTTGCATTTCCTTTTTTTTATTTACAAGTTTATTAAAAATTAAAAAACGCCAAATCAAGACTTGGTTAAAGTGTGCCTTGTTTCAGCGTTTTTTTAATCTTTTGGACAATAAACCTTTTATTGTTTATTTTATCTGCCAGCTAAGAAGTTCACAATTTTCAGGGAAAATTAAGAATAAATCTGAAGTAAGTGCGTCCTTGGAAATTGAAAGTTTTGCAGAAGAAACACCTTTTGAAGTGAGTTTAATCTTTCCAATTTCAGTTCCGTTTGCACCGAAACTTCCAGTTTTCACAGTAATTTCATTTTTGCCTTCAAGAGGAGTGTAATTTACTGTAATTTCACAATTTTCTGATGGGAATTGTACAGATTTGATGCAAACATATCCGCCATCCTTAACACTGATAATTGTGTTATCATTTGAAACTGCAACGTTTCTTGAGTATGCAAAAGTAGCTGCAGGAATTTCTTCACAAGGATTAAAATTCTGAACTTGTTTTACACCATCTTTTGTGATTTTTTGTTGAGGAAGAGTTAAATCATCATTAATCTTGAATTCATCAATAAAAAGATTTCTATAACCTTTCTTTTCAGTTGGCAGAGTTTTTTCAACTGTTGGAGCATGGTAAGCAATGTACCATTTGTCTTTAAAGTTGAAAATCCAGTGATGGTTATTTCCACCGGCATAAAGAGGTGCTCCGCCTGGATTTGGAAGTGTCCAACCCTGATATTCAAAAGGTCCAAGAGGATTTTTTGATGTCATGTATCCTATAACGGCAAGAGGTACATCTGTATCATAATTTTTTCTATCAACCCAGTTTGTACAATAAGTGTAGTAATATGTATCATTAAATTTATTGATTCCAGAATCTTCGAACAAGAAAGGTGGATCAATCACTTGCGGTTCACCTTTTATGCTTATCATGTCATCGCCAAGTTCCACGCAACGAGCTGTTTTTGGGTGATCGGCATTGTCCTTGTCATGACCTCCACCAAAATAAATGTAAGCTCTTCCATCATCATCAACAAAAACTGCAGGGTCAAAAAGCCAGTTTACATTAGCACATTTTGGTGTCTGACGTGAAATCAACTGTTTTTTTAGAGGATCCACGAAAGGACCTACAGGAGAATCTCCAACTAAAACTCCGATTCCACTTCCATTATCTGCAAA
Organism: uncultured Treponema sp.; assembly: GCA_945915085.1. Taxonomy (GTDB): domain Bacteria; phylum Spirochaetota; class Spirochaetia; order Treponematales; family Treponemataceae; genus Treponema_D. The sequence goes on from CAMEET010000022.1 coordinate 3,227, forward strand.
ATAGATGAAAAACTTATCTTTTCCATCAATATTCTTCCATGCCACTGCTGGGGCCCAGGAATTATTTGCCCATCTTGCTGCAGCCTTTGGATTTGATTTACCTGCAACTTGAATTTCTCCATGATTTGTCCAGTTTACCAAATCTTTGGAAGAAAAAACATTGAGTGAAGCAATTTTGCCGTAATTATTTTCGATTTTTCCTTTAGAAAATTCAAACTGCTGCATATCATTTGTTGCATAAAGATAAGCAGTATCTTTGTAAACAAGAACTGCTGGATCAGCACCAAATTTGTAGGCAATTACAGGATTGTTTTCTGCAGGCATTTTTATTGCTTTTTCTGCCATAAGTTTCTGCATTTCAGTAATTTTTGCTGAAATTTCTGAACCAGTTACTTGATTGTCATTTGTTTTACAACCATTCATAATAAATAAGACTCCAATTGATAAATAAATGATTAATTTTTTCATAATTTTATTATAGATGAATTATCAATTTTTTGAAACTTCCTTTTACATTTTTTTAGAAAATTACGGAAAACTTCTTATATAAAAAAACTGGAAACTAAAAGGAAAGACAAAACAAACAGGAAAGATAGACTTGATTAATCATATTTTTTTTGATATTATAAACAAAATAATTATCTTGTGGTGTTAATTTGATTGTTAACGGGGACGGAATGATAGAAGCATTTATTAATGCAAGCTAGAGGTTACCGGGCTTTCTTTAATATCGGGCAAGAAACAGGAGTTATTATGAAAAAGGGAATTCACCCAAATTACAAACTTACAAAAATTACTTGTCTTTGTGGTAATGTAATAGAAACAAGATCAACTGTTGAAAATATCAATGTTGAAATTTGTTCTGCCTGCCACCCATTCTTTACTGGAAAACAGAAACTTGTTGATACTGCTGGTCGTATTGATCGTTTCAACAAACGTTATGGTATTAAAGCAGACAATAAATAAGTTTTTTGCTTGAAAAAAAGGCACGCCGTTTAGAAGCGTGTCTTTTTTTTGTAAGTATGATTATTCAATTTCGATTATTCGATATTTGGTTTAACTGAAAATTTCCAGCAGCGATGTGGTTTTGATGCTGCATAATCATTTGGAATAGTTTGAGGTGTTATATCTTCACATTCAATCTGACAGCCAGAAATAGTTTTTTGAGGAATTTGTTCAATATTAAACTTTAATCTTTCGGAATTTGTACTAAAATAAAGAATTCCGTTTGGATTTAAAATATTTAAAGCATCTTTTACAAGCTGTGGCCAGTCTTTATTTATATCTAAAACATTTGAAGTGTTTTTGCTGTTGCTGAATGTCGGCGGATCTAAAATGATAATGTCATAAGTTTGAGCATTTTTTTTGATTTCATCTGAAATCGGGATATTTTGATTTGAAGAGGCAAGAAGTTTTTTTTGGGCAACTGCCTTTTGCTGGAGAAAAACCATACAGTCAGAACGAGTAAACACATATTTATGATTATCAGAAAAACCATTATTCTGCATGTTTTGTTTTGCCCAATCTAAATATGTGTTTGAGAGATCTACTGATTCAACAAAAGAAGCATTTCCTTGTGCTGCATAAACACTGAAACTTCCTGTGTAACAAAAAAGATTCAGTACACGTTTTTTTGATGAAGTATCTCTGATGATTGAACGAAGAGGGCGGTGATCAAAGAAAAGTCCGTTATCAAGATATGATGACAAATTGATTTTAAAAATCTGTCCCTGTTCCTGCACATACTGAAAATCGAATTCTGAAAAATCTGCGTTGAAGTTGGTAGATTGTGCATCTTTTTTTTCATATTGATTTGAACCTTTCTGGTGCTTTCTCATTTTTTTGATGATATGACTTTCTTCAATTCCTAAAACTTCACCTGCTGCTTTTTGCATGGCATTAAGCCAGATTTCTTCCTGTTCGTATTGTTTTTCGTAAGGTCTTTCATAAAGATATAAAACTGCAAAAGTACGTGATTTGATATCTTTTTCTGTGCAAAAATCATTTTGTGAGATTTTTTCATTCTGCTCTGTTAAAAATTTTGCAACTTCAATTGGTGTTGTAACAAAAGAAGGGAGAAATTCATATAAATCAAGGCTGACAGGAATTTCTGGTATATCTTTATTATAAATCCTGTAACAAGTGATTCTGTTTTTTCTTGCCCATTTTCTGAGTTCTTTATATTTCTTTTTGAGACGATTTGCAAATAGTTGTGCCTGATATTCTGTTTTGTTTTCCATAATTATAAATTTTAAATAAAAATATTTAAGGGAATTCAAAATTGAAAGATTTTTTGAAATCCCTTGTCGATATTAACTATTTTGTCATAAGTTGTACTAAATCATTAAAAATATCTTTGTAATGTTCATCTGTAATTCCAAAATCCATTTTTTTGTATGTCCAAACTGCGTGATTGATGTGAAACTTGGTAAACTCTTGATGAATATCTTTAAACCAGGCAAGAGTGTCAGTAGTTGGAGCGCGGTCAATAACTCCGTATTCACCGCAATAAAGCTTTACGTTATTTTTTTCAGCAACTTCGACAGCTTCTGAGATTAATTTTTGCAGGATATAATTTCCATCATAATTATCTGTAATGTCTGTAACATCTTTTCCTTTGTATCCAAGAGGAATAGATTCTTCTCTGAAATAAGACATTTTTGCAGGATATTTAATCTGTTTGTTTAAATCCATTCCTGGAACCCAAGGTGCCTTTTGATGTGTGAAAATAAGTGGTTCATATTCATGAAAAGTCCAGATAATATTTTCATCAACAGGTTTTTCAAGAAATTTTAATGTACTTGCACTGTTCCATTGAATTCCACCATAAATAACAGGAGTTTTTGGAGCATTTTTTCTGATTACAGTTACCGTTTGAGCAATCAATTTGTTCCAGGCATCTGCGGCATTCTGTTCTACAACTTCGTTTAAAAGTTCAAATGCAACATTTTGACAGTTTGCAAATCTTTTGGAAACTTCATCCCAAAGAGAAATAAACATTTTCTGGAGTTCAGATGAATCAAATAATGAGTTTCCTTTTTCTGTTCCTGCATCGTTAAAATCATAACCGCATGCTTTATGTAAATCCAAAACAACATTTAAGTTATTCTGCCTGCATTCTTGTACAAAACTATAAAGACGTGCAAAACCTTCTTCAATAAACGAACCGTCTTTATTTTGAATAACTTCATAATCAAAGGGAAGTCGAATATGGTCAAAACCGAGTTCTGAAACTTTAATAACATCTTCTTTTGTAATAAAAGAATCGTAATGTTCTTTTGTATGAATGCATTGAGAAAGCCAGCCACCAAAGTTAATTCCTTTTTCTAAATTCATATAGTCCTCACAAATATAAATAGATGAATAAGTCTGGAAATGTTAAATAGACTTATCAATCATTTAAGTCATAAAATTCAGTATATCATGATTATAAAAAAAAATTAAGTAGATAATTTGTGAAAGTAATAGTGAATTATAAAAAAATGAACTTGTTTTTGAATCCGCACAGAATATGATTATCTGAATTTTTATCAGTCTGATTAAAAACAATTACAATAAAGAAAAAATCAATATTGGAGAAATAAGGTCAGTTTAAGCATGAAAATCATAAAAAAAATCGCAAAAACGTGTATAAACAGCAAAAACGTGTATAAACAGCAAAAACGTGCTGTATTGAAGTATTCAAAAAGAAATTATATAATAGAAGAAAAGCGAAAAAAAGTTTACAGATTATTTATTTTAACTTTGCCAAAAATTACTATAATATAAATAAATATAGTCAGCTATGTCTGACAAAAGGAAATCGTATGGATTTTGTGGAATTTGGTCTTGATGAAAGACTGATGAAAGGAATTGAAGCTGCAGGTTATGTAAGTTGTACACCTGTTCAACAACAGGTAATTGAAGCTTCAAAAAAGAACGAGGACAATGAAAAAGGTCCTGATTTGTATGTTCAGTCTCAGACTGGAACTGGAAAAACAGCTGCATATTTGGTGGCTGCTATTGCCCAAATGCTAAAAGAAAAAAATGCTGGAAAAAAATGTCTTATTCTTGCACCAACTCGTGAACTTGCTGTGCAGATTGAAGAAGAAGCAAAGGTTCTTGCTTGTGAAACAGGATTAAAAGCTTTTAGTGTTTATGGCGGAGTTGGTTACGAAAAGCAGATTTCAAATTTAAAAAAAGGTGTTGATATTTTGATTGGAACACCTGGTCGTATAATTGATTTGCTTGAAGGTAAAAATCTGGAACTGAAAGATACTGGGATTTGTGTAATTGATGAAGCAGACAGAATGTTTGATATGGGATTTTATCCTGATTTAAGACAGATTTTAAAAGAATTACCTGAAGCAGAAAAAAGACAAACTATGCTTTTTAGTGCAACACTCAATTCTTATGTCAAAAACCTTGCGTGGGAATATACTAGAGAGCCTGTGGAAATCACTATTGAAGCTGAAAATATTACTGTGAGCGAAATTCAACAGGAACTTCTGCATGTTTCTTCTGATGAAAAGATGAAACTTTTACTTGGAATTTTGAAACATGAAAATCCTGAAAGTGTCATTATTTTCAGTAATACAAAACGTTCTTGCGAAGTTGTGGCAAAACGACTTCAGTTAAATGATATAAAGGCAGAATTTTTAATTGGAGATTTGCCTCAGCAAAAACGACTTCAAATCCTGAAGGCGTTGAAAGCGGGAGAAGTAAAATGCCTTGTTGCAACAGATGTTGCTGCGCGTGGAATTGATGTTGATGATCTTGCTATGGTAATTAATTATGATTTACCTGTGGAAGCTGAAAACTATGTTCATAGAATCGGACGTACTGCAAGGGCAGGAAAATCTGGAAAGGCATATACTTTCTGTTCTGAACAGGATGTTTATAATCTTCCTGCAATTGAGCGTTATATTGAAATGCAAATTCCTGCCACTGTGGCTTATCCTGAACAAATGGAAGAGGATAAATCTGCAGGTATTTATATAAAGACTGAAAATTGGCATGGTGATGAAAAATATGATAATCGTGGTGGCTACAAAAAAGGAAAAAATGGTGATTATCATAATAAAAGTAATGCTAAGTCTTATAAAAAAGATTATTCAGAAAAAAAAGGCAAAAAGAATTATAAAAATAGTGAGAAAAAAGGTGATTCTAAAAAATATAAAATGCCTTACATTGATCCAGCAAAACTTGAAGGTTTGTCTTCTGAAGAGCGCATGAAACTTTATAAGGAATTGTATGCTAAAGGTTCTTTAAATAATGAAAAGACAAATGTGCAAAAACCTGAAGGTGGAAAAAAGAATAACAATAAGACAAATAAGAATTACGACAAGAAGAATGGAAAGAAAAATTTTAATAAGGATTATGTAAAATCTGGAAATAAGAATAATTCTTCTAAAAAATCAAAGAAAAATTACAAAAAATATGAAAATGTTCAAAAACAGCCTGTTGTTGAACAGAAAAAAACTTTGTGGCAGAAAGTAAAAGCCTTTTTTGGAAGATAATTTTTCTGGGGGTTTTTAAGGGGGATATATACGGAGCATTAATATACAAAGTATTAATATGCGAAGCATATATCCCCCTTAGGAGAGAGGGTAGCGGAAGCCTTTTTGCTGGAGCGAGGGAGAGACTTCTCCCTCCTTGCTTAAAAATGATGGAGTTATAAATGATTACTGTTAGCGATGTTAGTTTATCTTTTAGTGAAAAACCACTTTTTAAAGACGTGAATTTGAAGTTTAATAAGGGTAATTGTTATGGAATTATTGGTGCAAATGGCGCTGGTAAATCTACTTTTTTGAAACTGCTTGCCGGTGAACTTGAAAAAGATTCTGGTGAAATTTTTATGACGCCTGGTGAACGAATGGCTGTTTTGAAGCAGGATCACTTTGCTTTTGATGATTATTCTGTAAAAGACACTGTAATGATGGGATATCCAAAACTTTATGAAATTTCAAAGGAAAGAGATGCAATTTATGCAAAGGAAGATTTTTCTGAGGAAGATGGTATTCGTTCTGCTGAATTGGAAGCAGAATTTGGTGAATTAGGTGGTTATGAAGCTGAAAATCAGATTGAACAAATGCTTTCGGGACTTGGTCTTGAAGAAGAATATCACGACAGAATGATGAGTGAACTTGATGAAAGTCAAAAAGTTCGTGTTTTGCTTGCGCAGGCGATTTATGGTAATCCTGATGCTTTGATTCTGGACGAACCTACGAACGGTCTTGATATTGAATCTATTACCTGGCTTGAAAACTTTTTGATGGATTTTGAAAATACTGTTATTGTTGTTTCTCATGACCGTCACTTTTTGAATACGATTTGTACATACATTATGGATATTGATTTTGGAAAAATCACTCAATATGCCGGAAACTATGACTTTTGGTATCAGATGAGTCAGATTATGCAACGTCAGGCTCATGACCAGCAGAAAAAAACTGAAGAAAAAATGAAAGATTTGCGGGAATTTATTTTAAGGTTCAGTTCAAATGCTTCCAAAGCTAAGCAGGCTACTAGTCGTAAAAAAATCTATGATAAACTTGCTGACAGTATGGAAGATATTCCTGTTACTACGAGAAAATTTCCTTATGTAAATTTTAAAGCTGATAGAGAAATTGGAAATAATGTTCTTGAAATCAAAAATATTAACTATAAAGATGCTGATGGAAATGTTTTGCTCAAAGATTTTAGTTTGAAAGTGAATAGAACGGACAAAATCGCATTTGTGGGAATTGAGCATAACAGTGTGACTGCACTTTTTGATATTATTAATGGTGTAAAAAAGCCTGATTCTGGTGAATTTTTCTGGGGACAGACAACAAGTCAGACTTATCTTCCTCGTGATAATTCTGAAAGCTTTAATAATGATTTGAACATTACTGAATGGTTAAAGCAGTATTCAAAAGAACAAGATGATGCTTATGTTCGCGGATTTTTGGGAAGAATGCTTTTTAGCGGCGACGAATCTTTGAAAAAAGTAAAGGTGCTCTCTGGTGGTGAAAAAGTGCGCTGTATGCTTTCAAAACTTATGCTTAGTGGTGCAAATTGTATTACTATGGATGACCCGACTAACCATTTGGATTTGGAAGCAATTCAGTCTTTGAATGAAGGTTTGATTGCTTTTGGTGGTGTTCTTTTATTCAGTTCTCACGACCACGAATTCATTCAGTCTATTGCAAACCGAATTGTAGAAATTACTCCAAACGGAATAATCGATAGAATGATGAGTTTTGATGATTACATTTCAGACAAACAAGTGACTGAATTGCGTCAGAAAATGTACGAAGGAACTGGAAAAAAGATAAAATACCGCGTATAAAAATAATCAAAGTATAAAAAATTCTTAAAAAAATTGTAAACTAAGTTTTTTTCCTGCCGATATTCTAAAAGAATGACTGTAAAGTTTAGGAGTTATCGGTATGGAAAAAAATGAAGTTTTTAATAAGGAATTTTCTGAAATCCTTGAAAAAGAGGAAAAACTTTTAGATTCTCTTGCTCAAAAACAACTGGTTTTAAGAAAAGCTGTTGTTGAAAAAGATTGGGAATCTTTACAAACTCTTATTTCTGAAGTGAACCAAATATCTGATTCTTTCCAGCAGATTGACCAGAAACGCGAAAATCTGATGGAACAAAAAAATACCGAAGAAATCAAACCATATTTCGATAAACTTTCTATACTAAGAACTAAACTTTTAAAATGTAAAGTTGAAAATCAAGTCATTTCTAATTACGTTAATGTAACTCGTGAATTTATATCAGAAGTAATCGACAAAGCTCTTCCTAAAACACACAACAACAATTACACAAGAAACGGAACAATAGTTCAGCACAAAGCTGCAAGTGTTTTAGTTGATGTAAGGGGGTAAAAAATGGGTTCAACTTTTTCTGGAATAGAACTTGGAAAACGCAGTATTATGGCAAACACTGATGCTATCACTACTGCAGGTCACAATATTTCAAATGCAAATACAGAAGGATATTCTAGACAGCGAGTGCAGATTAAAGAATTTGATCCGTTGTACAAACCTGATTTGGAAAGAGCAGAACGTGCAGGTATGATTGGTCAGGGAGTTGATGTTCAGTCAATCAACAGAGTCAGGGATGAACTTCTAGATTCTAGAATTGTTTCGCAGGCAAATACTGAATCATATTGGCAGACTCGTTCTGACTATTACACAATGATTGAACAGATTTATAATGAACCTGATGATGTTTCTGTGCGTTCAAATATGGATAAATTCTGGGAGAGTTGGCAGGAACTTTCGATTAATCCTGAAAGTAAAGCTTCCAGACAGGCAGTTGTGACAAGAGCGGAAACTTTGACTGATTCTATTAAACAAAGATGGGAAAGTCTTGCTGGAATTGGAAATCTTTTAGAAGGTGATATTGAAGCAACTGTAAAACAGGTAAACAGTCTTTCAAAACAGATTGCAAATGTAAATGCAGAGATTGTTCGTAGTCGTGCAATGGGGGACAATCCTAATGATTTACTTGACCGAAGAGATTTGCTTGTTGATAAACTTTCAAAACTTGTGAATGTAAGTACTGACCAGCGTGATGGCGATGAATTTATGGTTCATGTTGATGGAAAAGTCCTTGTTCAAGGAGGAATTTCTCGTGAAATTGAACTTCAGCCTCGATATGATGATACAGGATATTCTAAGCTTGTTTGGGCAGATACAAAAAATGATGCAGTTTTTGCAGGTGGAAAACTAGGCGCACTTGTAGAATTGCGTGATGTTGATGTGAGAAATGAAATTCAGTCTTTGAACACTATGACAATGAATTTTAGTGATCTTGTTAACGATGTCCACAGAAATGCAGTTGGCGCAAATAAAGTTACTGGCCTTGATTTTTTTGTTCAGCATTCGTTTGTCGAGAATGTAAATGGAAACTTTGACAGAAACGGTGACGGAACTCTTGATACAAGTTATGTTTTTAGAATGAGCGGAACAAATGCATTAGATAAACAGCAGCAGGTTGGAATTGAAGGTGTGATGACTTTCAACGGAACAACAGGAAATGTCCAGGTTCCTTATTTTCATACAGATACTGTAGAAACTGTAATCGCCCGTATTAATGACAGTACAAGCGAAGTAAAAGCATATCTTGATAAAAACAATAATTTAGTATTAAAAGCTACAACTTCAGCTCAAAGTGAAAATCCGGATTTTGTAATCCGACATGTAGAAGATTCTGGATTCTTTTTGAGCGGGTATGCTGGAATTCTATCTGCAAATGGAGAACAAGGAGCTTATGATTTTGCACAGGCAGATGCAGTGAATGCTTTGACTCAAGGTGCACAGTTTGCAGTTTCTCCAGTTTTCAATCCTTCAGCTTATATTGAAGTAAATCCTGCTATCAAAAATGATGTAATGAGCGTGGCTGCAGGTTATATGGATGCGGCAGGAAAAGTTCCGACAGGAGATGGACGTGCTGCAGTGGAAATAGCATCTATCAGAAATTCGTCTGTTATGGTCGGTTCAATGAAAACTTTTGATGATTACTTTGCTGATACTGTTACAAATGTTGGATTAAAAGGCGAACAGGCTGAAACAAATCTTTTAAGCCAAAATGCAATTATGGATGATTTGAGAAATCTCCGTGATTCTATTAGTGGTGTTAATATTGATGAAGAACTTTCTGAAATTATGAAATTTCAGCATGGATATAATGCTGCAGCAAAGTTTATCACTGTTTGGGATAGTCTTTTGGACACTGTAATAAACAGACTTGGCGTGTAATAAATGAATTGTATACTATTTTGATAAAATGCCGAAAAAAAATTAATTAAAAAAAGTAGTGTAGAGAATCGATAGAAATAAAGTGGGGTGACAAAAATGCAGAGAATTAGTAGTCAAATGAATAATAATAATACTCAAAGCAGTTTACGTTTACAAGAATCAAGACTAAATGCGGCTAACAATCAAATCGGTTCTCAGCGAAGGATTCAGCAGCTTAGACAAGATCCAATTGCTGCAGGTCATCTTGTGCGCTATCAATCTTATTTACAGCGCGTAAATCAATATGAAAAGAATGCACTTACTTTATCTGATCAGTTTTCTCTTCGTGAAGGATACATGACAGATTCTCTTGGCATAATGCAGAGAGTCCATGAACTTGCTGTAACTGGTGCTAACGGTATTTATAACAAAGAAGACTTGAAAAACATGGCAACTGAAGTAGATGAACTTTTGAAAGCACTTGTTCAGAATGCAAATGCAGTAAGTGCTGATGGAAATTCTATTTTTGCTGGAACAAATACAAAAGCAACTGCATTTGATATTGAAATGGGAAATGTTGAAGGAAGTGGAGTTCCTCTGATTCAGAATGTTCGTTACAACGGAAACAACAATATCAATCTTGTAGAAGTGGATGAAGGAAAATATCTGCAGAATGATAATATTGGTGATAAAACATTCTGGGCAGAACATCAGCAGCTTTTTGGTGGAAGAGATGCTTCTGCATGGCAGTCAAGTTCAAACAATGTAATCTCAATTGATGGAGTAGAAATTCAAATCAATCAAGGGGACAATATTTATGCTGTTGTTTCAAAGATTAATGACAGTGGTGCAGCTGTAAAAGCAAGTGTCGATCCAATCAGAAATGCACTGAATCTGGAAACTACAGATGCTAGACAACTTTGGCTTCAAGATGTAAACGGAAATACTCTGGAAGAGCTTGGTATAATCAAAGATTCATCACAACTTCCTCCATACAATATTGCTACAGGAACAAGAGTTAGTGGTGGTAGCATGTTTGACGCTGTTATAGCTTTCAGAAATGCGTTGTTAAGTGGCGACCAAGAAGCAATAGGTAGTCGTGTTTTGGGATCTTTGGACCAGGGAATTGACAGCCTTGTCACAAGAATTGCAAAATCAGGTGCAGAATATGAACGCGCCCAGCTGAATGCAACAAGAAATGGAAAACTTGCACTCGATGTGACATCAATGGTTAGTCGTGAAGGTGATCTTGATTTTACAAAAGCAATTACAGATTTAAAAATGCTAGACTACACAAATCAGGCAACTTTAAGTCAAGCTGGAAAAATGTATTCATCAACACTTTTGAATTACATGAGATAATCAAAAATTGAAATAAAAAGCAAATGCGAGGAAAAAAATGGAACTTTTGACTAAAACAAAAGGAAAAATCGAAGTTTCTGATGATAGAATTCTTACAATTCCAGAAGGTCTTTTTGGATTTGAACAATACACTAAATATGCGCTTGTGGACTGCGATTTAGAACCATTCATCTGGCTTCAGTCATGCGAAGATTCAAATCTTTGCTTCTTGATTGTAGATCCGTTTTTAATCTGTTCAGAATATGAAGCAGATATTGATGATGAAAGTCTCGCAAAAATCAAAATATCAAAACCAGAGGACATCATTTTGATGACGATTGTCACAGTTCCTCATGACGGTTCTGCAATAACAGCAAATTTTCAAGGTCCTCTTGTAATAAATAAACAGAATAAAATGTGCATTCAGGCAATTCTGACAGACAACAGATGGTCTACAAAAGTTGATATTGTCAAAACATTGAATTCGAAAGGAGAGAAAAAATGTTAATCCTTTCAAGAAAAATCGATGAAAAAATCAAAATTGGTGATGACATTACAATCACACTCATAGACGTTCATGGAGATCAGGTAAAAATCGGAATTGAGGCTCCAAAAAATGTGAAAGTGTTCAGACAGGAAGTATTCGATGCAATTCAGTCAGAAAACAAAGCAGCAGTTGTGGAAAATCCTTCAGACAGTAAAGATGCTTTAAATGCAATGAACGCACTTAGTAAACTTTTTAAAAAATAGGGGTTGCCTTCCGTTTCACTTCAGGACGCTACGACCGCCCTTCGCTAACGCTCATCCGCTTCCCTCGCTTCGCTCAGTCCAGTGGACCGCTTCGCGGGGGCTATCATCGCTCAACTATTTACCAAGTTTAAGTTCCGCTTCAGAAGCACGCAGATAAACTGGTCCATCATAATCCTGTAAAGGCGGAACACCGTCCAAAATCATTTGTTTTGTAATTTCCACAAGCGATATAGCAGAATTTAAATCACTGTTCAAAGATAAAGATAGAATTTCTATTTTTTTATTACTGTTTTCAAGAATTTCGCAGAATTTTTTTGCATCAGGTCCTGTAACAAAAATCTTTTCAAAATTTAATTTTTCTATAATAAAAGAAGATTCATAATCACCGTCTGACAAAATTTCTTTTCCATTTTCATCATAAACAGCTGCATAAAATTTGCCTTTATTTGCATCAATACAGGTTAAAACAGGAAGATGAAGATTTTTATAAGCATAATAATATGTTTTAAGCGAAGAAATTCCATAAACCGGAACTCCATAAGCAAGTTCAATCGCTTTGAGAGCAGAAATGCCCAATCTCAATCCTGTAAAACTTCCAGGACCAACTGTCAAAGCACTGCAATTCAAATCAGAAGGTGAAATACCAGCCTGCGAAAGAACATCATCAATTGCAGGAACAAGAATTTCAGACTGTTTCATGCCGATATCATAAGTGTGGCAGATAAATTTATCATCATCGTAAGATAAAGCAATACTGATTTTTGAAACTGCACAATCTAAAACAAGAATATTCATATATCACCTGAAAGTTTAATCAATAGTTCCACAAAAATTTTCTATTTCAATTTTTCTGGAATTGTCGTTTTCTGTTGAAATGCGTAAAATTATAGTATTTTTTGGAAGCTCTTCCATTATTTTTTCAGACCATTCAATTATGCAAACTCCATCGCCATAAAGCATGTCATCAACACCAAGATTAATAAAATCTTCTGTGCCGTCCAATCTGTAAACATCCATATGATACAAAGGCATTTTGCCAGAATATTCGCTGATAAGACAAAAAGTTGGACTTGTAATTTCTTCAGAAATTTCCAAAGCCTGTGCAATTCCTTTAGTAATTGTAGTTTTTCCAGCGGCCAAAGTACCCTGCATGGCAATTATGTCACCTTTTTTCAGTTTTTTTCCAATTTTGTAACCAAGAGCAATAGTTTCTTCTGCGGAGTGTGTAAAAAAAGTTAACAAGGCAGTCTTCCTTCTAATTCTTCTGTTAAAATAAATTCAACAAGCGATTTTTTTACCGGAATAAGCGGATAGTTGACAGGAGATGGAAAAGACAGTTCAATTATCTTTTTTCCAAATGGATCTGTTTCTATTGTAAAAAGAACGGGAATAGTTTCTTTATTTGTAGGCAAATCTAAAGTTGCGTTACATTTATATTTTCGTCTATAAAAAAGTTCACTTTCTTCGCGTTCAACATTAGTAAGTTCTAATACTCTCATAGAAATTACATTTTACCATTATTTTTACAAGATAGCAAGTTTTTTTTGTATATCAAATTTTTTTTTTATGTTATAATATTGATATGACAAAGAAAATATTTTTAGGTGGAAAAGGTATTACAAAAAGAATAAGTATTGGCGGTGATTCTCCAGTAACTTTGCAAACAATGTGGAAAGAACCGATAAATGATTTAAAAAATTCGCCGCAGAAACTTGAAAAAATTATTTCAAAAATAACAGAACTTCAGGTTTTGGGCTGTGATATAATTCGTTTTGCAGTTCCTGATGTGGAAAGTGCAGCTGGTTTGTGTGAAATTGCAAAGAATACAACTATGCCGCTTGTAGCTGATATTCATTTTGATTATAAACTTGCGCTTGAATGTTTAAAAGGAAATGTAAGTGCAATCAGAATAAATCCTGGTAATATTGGATCAAAAGAAAATACAAAAATTGTTGTTGATGCTTGTAAAGATAATGGAGTTGCAATTCGCATAGGAATAAATTCTGGAAGTTTACCACAAGATTTACAACAGCAGATTGCATCAAAACAAATTTCTAGAGCTCAAGGATTATGTGAAACTGCCGTGCGTGAAGCAGAAGTCTTTGAGGAATTGAATTTTGATCAATATGTTGTAAGTATGAAATCATCAGATGTGAATGAGACAATAGAATGCAATAGGTTTTATGCAAAAAAATATTCAAATCCTCTTCATCTCGGTGTAACTGAAGCGGGGCCATTAATTGGTGGAATCGTAAAATCTTCGATAGCTTTTTCTACACTTTTGAATGAAAATATTGGTGATACAATCAGAGTAAGTCTTTCTTCATCTGTTGAAAATGAAGTGATTGCTGGATTAAACATCTTAAAAGAATGTGGCAAAAGGGAAGGCGGTGTCAAAATTGTAAGTTGTCCTCGTTGTGGAAGAATAGGTTTTGATGTACATGATTTTATTAACCGATGGGAAACAAAATTGCTTTCTATGAAAAAGAACATCACTGTAGCGGTGATGGGTTGTGTTGTAAACGGCCCTGGAGAAGGAAAACACGCAGACATTGGAATTGCAGGTACTGGTTCAAAAGTAATAATTTTTAAAAAAGGAAAAATTGTGCAAACAGTTAATAAAGAATTTGCCGATAAAGTATTTGAAGAAGAATTAAATTCTTTGTGAGATATTATGAATAAAAAAATATTTTTGATTAATTGTATTTTATTTTTTTTGATGTGTGGATTGTTTTCTCAAACAAATCTTAACGAGGAAAGTATAAAAAATTATCGTCTAGCTTTAGAAAGTTTTGAAAACAAAAATTATGGTGATGCATTAAAATATTCAGAATTTGCTATTTTATATAAAAGACAATTGATAGAAAAACAAATTGAAAGCTTAAAAACTTCTTTGACATCAAGACAGGTTCAAACTGCTGGTGATGAGCTTGACAGCATCCTTGAAATTCTGACAAAGCGAAAAGAAAATGTAAGTGTTGAAATCATAAATTTTTATTTAAAACGAAAGGGACTAAATTATTTCAACAATTCAATGCAAAACCTTTTGACATATCTACAAGAATCACTTTTGTTTCCAGAAGCACAAAAACTGATTGGTGACATTTACAGACTTGAAGGTGAATATGATTTTGCAGAAACATATTATCTTTTGGCTTTGGAAAATGCAGATGTTTTAGATATTCCTGAACAGAAATACGAAATTCTATATCTTCTTGCAGAAATAAGTAGATTAAAAAAAGATTATAACAAGATGGAAGTGCGGCTTTTAAATCTTCTTGTGGAAGACAAAAATTATAAAAACAATAATCTCATTTCATCCATGCTAAAAACAATAAAATCTTCAAAAAAAGGAACAATGGAGAAATTCTTTACGCTTTACCGTGCAGATTCGTACATTTTTATTGATGCATATAATCAGCTTGCAGATTTTTATTATGATAATCAAGAGTTTTCAAAAGCATTGCAATTTGCTTGCCTTTCGGCGATTACAAGTTTTTCAAAAATTTCAGAGATTTTAGAAGAACGAAACATTGATTATGAATATTCAACTTTTTCAAAATTTTTGCAAGAAGCTTCTTTTTATGATGATGTTGTTGAGTGGGGGAAAAAATCAAGTGCATGGAAAAGTTTTAACATTCTTGCAAAATATGCAAAAGAAAATGAATGTCAAACTTTTGCACGGGAATTACTTGTAAGTCTTGCTCAATTTTCTCCAGTTTTATATTGGCAAAAAGATGCGGTTTTGCTTTTGGAAGAAATGTGATGCTACAAAATCACTTCATGAAATTTATAACAATTTAATAATGCAGACCGATTCCAATAAATATTTCATTGTATTTTAAAAGTCCTTTGAGTTTGGAATCTGATTTCAAAACTTTTAATACATCAAATCCGACACTTGCCCTCAAAGTGTAACTTGACCATTTCAATGGGTAGACTAAAATTTCTACACCAGCAGTATAAAATCCATTTTTAAGTGAAAAAAGAGTATTTGAGTTTCTGTCCAAAACTAGCGCAAAATCTACAAAAGGAGAAGCTTGTAAATTAAAATTCAAAATCTGATGTTTAAAATTTGTTGTGAAAAGATGGTGTGGCAAATCCAGATTAAAAACAATTGCAGAAGAAGCTGTATATGCCGGTGCATTTGGCAAATCATTTCCAAAATATGAATTATCTAAAATTCCTCTCAAACGACCGCCAATTTTTTCTCCGTAAATAAAATCGTTATTTGGTAAATAAAAATAAGAAAAATAATAAAAATCGGTGCAAATGCCAAATTTTTCGAGGAAATTCCTGTTTTGAGATGTTGAAAAATTATAAAATAATTGAATTTCTGCAGAAATTGAAGGAGAAATGTCGTTTCTTTGGAAATTGTAAACTATCGCACTGTTAAAAGCGGCGGAATATCCTGAACGAAAATAATCATCCCATGAAATTTTTTTGTTTGAAAGAGAAGAAGAAAATTTAATCGAAGGACTAGATAAATCACTGTTTAATATATCTATTCCGTCAATATCCCAGTTTACATAAAACGATAATTTCGGTGTAAAAAAAAGTTCTGTAAAATTATCAAAAGAAAAAATGGAAATAGGGGAAGAAAGTGAAAATTCTTCTTTAAAGTATAAATCATCTCCATAAACAAGATAATCAAAGTTTTTATATGAATATTGATAGAATTCAAATAAAATTGAATTCTTGTAAAATGGTAAAGTGAGTTTTAATCCTGTTTTAGCAGTCCATTCTGGCATAGGTTTATTTATCGTATAGAAAATTTCATAATCATTTACCCATTGAGCATCCAAAATACCGATTTTAAAAGGAATAGAAAAATCGATAGCAAAACCTGGTTCAAAACCTTCATTTGTAATATCAAGGCGTAATTCAGTAGAAAGAGTTTGTAGCGAACCTAAAAAATTCGTATCTTTTCCTTTTAATTTAAAAGAAAATCCTGTATTTGAAGAAAATTTTGGATAAGGAACAAATAAAAGATGATGAGAATCTTGTATTTCAAAATGTAAAACTACATGCTGAACATCTGATAGTTCGCTGTTTTCATTTTGAATATCTAAAACTTCGAAATTCAATTCAACTGATTCAAAAAATCTCGAACTATTAAGTGAAGATATGTAATTTTCCATATATTCTTTAAAATCATCTTCGGAATCAAAAATCTTTTTTTTATCTAAAGGAAAATTTGTCTGTAGTGAATATGGAGTCGTTTTTCCTAAAAAAGCAAATCCTGCACCCTTTATGTCAAAAGTTGCATCATGAATTTTAAATCTTTGAGAAAAAAGTGTACTTCCAGCAAAAAAACAAGTAAAACAAAGAAAAAATAAAAGTTTTTTATTCATTAATATGCACCTTTTCCACTTAAAACAACCCAGACAGTTTTTAAAAGAATCCAAATATCAAGCCAAATTGACCAGTTTTGAATATAGTATGTATCAAAAGAAATGCGTTCTTCGTATCCAGTATCTGAACGACCTGAAATCTGCCACATTCCAGAAAGGCCTGGTGAAACAGAAAGAACGTAATCCTGATATTTTCCATATTTTATAAGTTCAGGTTCTGTCACAGGGCGTGGACCAACAAGACTCATATCACCTTTGAGAATATTAAAAATCTGAGGCAATTCATCAAGACTTGTTTTACGCAGGAATTTTCCAAATTTTGTAACTCTTGGATCATCAAGAAATTTTCTGTCCTTTTCCCATTCTGCACGTCTTACAGGGTCAGTTGCTAGAATCTGTTCAAGAATTTCCTGAGAATTAGTGCACATAGAACGGAATTTCCAACATTTTATTTCTTTATGATTTTTTCCAATTCTTTTATGACCATAAAAAACAGGACCTTTTGAAGTAATCTTTGTCAAAAATGCAAGAATCAGCATTATTGGAATCCAGAAAGGCGAAAGAATCATCACAATGAAAATATCAATAATTCTTTTTGTTATAAGATTTGATTTAAATGTAAGGTTATGAATCGAAGAAAAACCAATAGTTCCTGCAATATCCTTTAACTGCTGATTGGACGTGAAAAAAGTTTGATTTTTAGCTACAGTGATTGTATACCGGTAAGAATTCATAATCTGCATCATATCACCCTGATAATCACAGATAATTGCCTGTTTTACATTATGATCTTTAATAATCGATAAAATTTCGTCAGTGGAAGGAAAGACAGGAATTCCTTTATAATCTGACTGTTTGTCAATATTAGAATCAATAATCAATGAAGGATGATATCCCAAAGCTTTATGATTCAATAATTTATCTACAATAAAATAATTATCTTTTCCATGACAATAGATAACAGCTGGAACTCCCCACCATTTGAATTTTCCAAAAATATATTTGAAAAGATTTCTGGCACCTGGTAATAAAAGAACTGCAAAAGGAAAAGCAATTATAAATGAAATGATAATTGCAATATATTCGCTGTCTTTTATGAAAAAATCCTTTAATCCATTAAAATGATTCTGTGAAATGAATACTGAAAAACATATTCCTGCGAAACAGAAAAACGTGGAGAAAAAAAACTTTTTTACTTCTTCAGGTGGTGAAATCATGATTCCAGGATAAAGTCCAGTGCAGGCAAAAATTATTAATATAAATGGAATGAATGCAGAATAATTCAAAAATGATTTAAAATTAATAGCTGAAGAATTGAAAATGTTTACAATGAAAAATCCAAGTCCAATCGAAAAAAGCAACACAAATGAATCCACTATAAACAGTGCAAAACCGCTTATAAAAGAACTTGTGTGTGGAAATCGTGTTTTTAAGTAATTCTGTAAATCATTTTGTGTCATAATTAAATTTAATTATACGCTATAAAAATTATTTTGTCTATGAAGGAAAATAACTTTTCAAAATGAAAAAAACAATCAAAGATTGCAAACTATAAATGTTTTTTTTCAGCAATTAATGTATTCATTTGTTGAATAAACTGATTTTTTGAAAACTGTTGAACATGTGCTGTGTATGCTTCTCGATTTGTAAACTGATTCTCCATAGATTCAAACCTGTTTATACAGTCTATTATGCTTTGGACAGTTTGTTCTTCAAAAAATAAACCAGTGATATTTTCTTTTATAGAATCGATTGCGCCACCTTTTTTGTAAGCAAGTACAGGACAACCAGCAGAATTTGCTTCAACAGGAATAATTCCAAAATCTTCGATTCCAGGAAATAACAATGCTTTTGCTTTGGAAAGATAATCAGCTACTTGCTCATCACTTACTCTGCCGGTAAAAGTAACATATCCAGATTTTTGATATTTTTTTGCCTGTTTTGATTTTCCTTCTCCAATAACTACTATTTTTCTTTTTGATTGAATGCAAGCTTCAATTGCTAAATCTGCACGTTTATATCCTACAAGCTGACCAAAAAACAGATAATAATCTTGTGGATTTCGAGGATTATTTACATATTTTTCAATATCACAAGGTGGAAAAACCACATCGCAATCTCTGTTATAATAACGTTTAATTCTTTTTGCAACAAAAGATGAGTTTGCAACAAAATGATCAACAAGATTACTCGAAGTTACATCCCAAATGCGAAGTTTTGGAGAAATCATTTTCATAAAAAGACGTACAAGAACGTTTGATTTTTTTGCGTATTCATAATACATATCCCAAATGTAACGCATTGGTGTGTGACAATAGCAAAGGTGGAACGCATCAGGAGAAGGGCAGACTCCTTTTGCTGGTCCTGATTCACTCGAAATTATCAAATCATATCCTGTTAAATCAAGCTGCATAAGTGCATTTGGCATAAAAGGCATATATTTTTGATATAATTTTGTTGCCAAAGGATATTTATTAACTTTTGTAGTAAAAATTTTGTGAGATTTAATGGTTTGTGAGATTTTTTTTGGATTGTAAACATTTGTGTAAACATCGGCTTGTGGAAACATTTTGCAAAGTTCTTCCAAAACTTTCTCTCCTCCGCGCATAGTAACAAGCCAGTAATGAACAATTGCAACTTTCATTTTGAAACCTCATTTTTTATAGATTTTATGATAATATCAGATGTTCTTTCAAATGAATAAATGTCTGGCAGATTTCCAGGAGATGGTTTTTGCAAAGCTTCAATTATTTTATCAGCAAGATTTTGTGGATTTTCACATTCAAAATAAGTTACTGGGAATTCTTTGTAAATTTCTTTAAAAACTGGAATGTCAGAAATAACAACGTTAGTTCCGCAGGAAAGAGCTTCCATAGGTGGCATTCCAAAACCTTCATAAAGGGAAGGTTGAATTAAAAGTTTTGAGCAAGCATAAAGTTCCTTGAGTTTATCATCCGAAATTTTTCCTGTAAACTCAATATTAGAAATTTCAGTAATCTCATTTTTTATTGAACTGTCTTTTGTTCTGAAATTTTCACTATTTCCAACAATTAAAAGTTTATTATTAAAGCCTTTGTTTTGCAAAATTTTGAATGCTTCAAGAAGAGTGTGTAATCCTTTATGTTTTTTTATATTTCCAACAAATAAAAGGTTATCGTTTTTTTTGATATTATTTTTTGAAAGATTTTCAGTAAACCATGATGGAACAGCATTGTAAGTTATGACAAGCGGAGTATTTTTGAGCTTGAGTTTATTACGGATTCTTTGGGCAGAAAAAGCCGAAACTGTAAATACAGTTTTTGATTTATTAATCGCTCGCTGGTAAAAATATTTTCTGATAAGAGTACCAGTTTTTGAAGCGAGATTTTCTACATCAAGAAAAACTATGTCATGAATTGTTGTGAAAACTGGAATTTTTATGCCGCATGGAACATTGCAATAAGGAGAATAGTAAAAATCATTTTGATTTATCTGTCTGAGAATGTTTTTGGGAAATGATAAAAGTTCCTTAAACGAAAAAGTTTTGATATCACATTTAATAATTTTAATATTGCTGATTGTATCAAAATTTTGAACATCTTTTGAGTATAAAATCAAAGTGCATTCAAACTCTTTGAAAAAAAAAGGTAAAACGGATTGTAAATAAGTTCCAATTCCGCCTGAACCAAGCATGCGGCAATCAATTACAGCTTTCATCAAAATATTACTTTAACTCCCAAAGATAAAACTACTCCAAAAATCTGCGGATATTCTTTTGTATTTACAACAGAAATTGGTGTGGAAAAATCACAGTTTTCAGCTTTTCCATCAATTGAATAATTTTCCTGTGCAATCATAGAATAATAACTGTAAACAAAACCTAGATTTGTAGTAAACGTTACAGGATATTTAGATGAAAGTGTGAATTCACTGCCAAAATTTACAATATGCATCCAGTTATATGCTCCATCGTGTAAAAAGTATTTTCTGCGCTCTGCACGACCTCTAGGATCAAGTTCTGAATATAAAGAAGAGCCGGGAACCTGCTGACTTCCATAATCAGCACCGTGTCGTATAAACTGATAAGTAAATGCAAGATTAAGATTTTTTTTCGGCATAATATTGAAATCAAGACGAAGTTCATCAGAATTTGGATCAAGATAATAACCGATGTTATATCCATCATTTGTGTAGTTTTGTGAAATATAGTGATTGAACCATGGAGTATAATTAATAGATTGATGCGTATAACAATAAGGTTCAATTTTAGTATAACGCAAAGATAATGTTGCAAAAGGAAGTTTTGGAATTACATATTTGAATCCAAACTGATATGCGAACATATCACGAGTGTATGTAAAAACGTCTTTTTTTAGGAGTGTTGAAAGGTCAAGTTCGTCCAAAAACATGGAAGCCCAAATTTCACCTAGTCCTTGATATTTTAGTTTAATATCTCCAAACATTTGAAGATTATCAGCATCGCCAACGTGGTTCTGGTATTCTACAAAATTTGCAAGTGGAAACATATATCCCATCGCTAATCTGTTTGGCCATACGACAGAACTTCCAAAATCAATGTGAAGATGTTTAAAATCCAAATCTACCATATTTAAAGTATAATTATTCTGAAAGAAGAATGAATCATCATTTGAACCAGTGTTTTCAGGATACCAGTTTTCATTCATATATGCCTGGCTTGGATATTCGAGAGAACCAACAATAAATGAATAACGCAAAAATTTAAAAGGAGAAACCTGCATATCCAAAGCTGTAAACGGTCGTGCTTTTGCATTTAAAACAAGAGAACTTCCATTATCCATACCTGCAACTTCTCTGTAAATTCTACCAAATCCAATGTTCAATTTGTCATCAAAAAAACTTGTTCTGATTTCTCCTGTCATATTTAAACATAGCGAAAGTTCCTGTGGCCAGCCTTCAAGTCCAGTTGTACTTAAATTTGTAACATAATACACTTTTGCATCCCATGGACGGAAATAATTATATGGAAGATAAGAAGTGTTTATAAATTTTTTTACTTTTCGAATTTTTTCAATTGGAAGTTTTTCGCCTTCTGAATCGAGAACATAAATCCCTTTTTCGTCAAGTTGATAAGTATACCAGCTTTGCCCGCAATCATAATCCCCGAGTTCAATCAAAGGCATCCTTGCTATGGAACCAAGTGCATTAAAATTCCAAGAAAGATATTTTGAAACATCACCAGAAAAATCTAATTGAGGAATAATATCGAAACCAAATTGAGAATAATCAGTTTTTGTGTAAAGTCCGCCAGAAACATTTGCAGCAAGAGAAAAATCATATACAAAAGTAACTGGAATTTCTGATTCGTCGGAATTTTTTAATCTTGAATGTAAAACATTATTCTTTTTTGATTCGTCTTTTTTATTAAGATTTTTGATTTTTTCAAGATATTCATTGAAAATTTCAACTTCATAATCAGAAAGTTCGTAATCACTGTCGAAAATTTCGTAAATTGCGTTTTTTATTTGTTGATTTGTATAAGGTTTTTGAAAAGGTAATGATGAAATGTATCCTTTGAGGGCGGCATAATCAATAATTCGATATAATTCACTGTTAAGTTCCACTGATTTATGCGATTGTGAAAAAACAGAAGTAGTCAGAAATAAAGCAAAAACAAATAAAGCTAAAATTTTTCTCATAAATTCCCCAAAAGAATATTTATATCGATGTAAATAATCCAATAAAAAAAATTTTAAAATAAGAATTTTATCTTTTTGAAAAAGTGATAAAATCAGATACAAAATCAAAATAATTATATCAAAAAAAACTAAAATAAGGAATACTCTGCAGCAAAAGAAAACTCAAATCCGTGTTGAAAATTTTCTGGTTGATTTTTGTGATTGAAAATAAAATCATAGATAAATTGCCCGGTGAATTTTAATTTATCAACAGGAGAAAAATTTGCTTTAACTGCAAACTGATGCGTGTATTCAGCATTTCCAGTCATCCACATGTAACGTCCCTTATTTTTAGCTGCAGTTTTACCCTGAGAATCCCCATTTTCTTGTGCAATCTCATATTCAACTGATGGATAGTAAGTGTAAATTCCCTTTTCGGAATCATAACTGTTTGAAAAAAGAGAAATTGCATTGTTTTCTCCGTGGATTTTAAAAAGATAGCCAAAAGAAATATCCCAGTTTGAAATAGGATTATATTTTGTATAAAGCTGCACAGCGAAACAATCAGGTCCAAAAGGAGAACCTATCCATGAATTTACACAACCATTCATGTTTGGAGATGTTCTGGAACGAAAAAGCGACCAGTCTGGACTTTGTTTCACATAAAGATACGGAGAAGTGTAAAGACATTCAAGATTTGCAGTAAAATAACCTTCATTTGGTAAAGAAAAATTATATTCAAATCCAAGTTGACCACCTAAACTGTCAGGAACTGAAAGTGAAGCATCAGAACGGCTTCCTCCCAAATCAAGAATTTCATTTTGTGCATATAAACCATAAATTCTAAAGTTTTTAAATGGAATAAACTCAGCAGTGAATGCAAGGTATGCACAAAAATAACCTTCACCATAATACTTATTTTGATTTTCTGTCATTTGATCATAATTATCTTCCCATGATGCAAATTGATGCATAATCATAAAAGGATTTAAATATCGAAGTTGAAAAGCAGAATTCAAAAGAGAACCTTCAATCATGCTGAATCTGAAGTTTTTTGCTGGTCTTGTATCGAGTTGATGAAGATAAAGAAAAGTTTCATTATCAATTTGAGTAACGTTTAATGAATACTTTAATCGTTCAGAATAAATACTAAGTTCAGAATAAAAATCAGTTTCAAAAGTATTGTTATATACGATACTTCCAAGTTTAGTATTCCCCAATTGCATTCCTTGTTTTCCCATATGAAAAGAAATTCCCCAGTTGTTAAAAAAAGCTCCAGTGCTTCCATAAGAAAAAGTTGGAAAACTAAAATCGAAATGATTTGAGGCGTAAGGAATGTTCGTAAAATTTGAATTTTCATGCATAGCAGAATAGTTTTTAGCAACAAAAAAATCAGATTGAATTGTTACATAATCTGAAAAACCAAATAATATTGGAATTGTCAAAAAACGATTATTTAAAAAGTAATCCAAAGAAAGAGAAATGTTTTCGTTTGATTTTAAATATATTTCTGGAGAAGTTATTAAATTTGCAAAAAAGCGTAAATCCTGAGCAGGCAAAAAGTCATCAGAATGATATAAAAAGTTCTCGATTTTTTGATAAAGTTTTTTTCCAGAATCAGAAAGTAAGTTTTCATCAATTCGTTCAAAATGAAATTTCATCTGTCCAACACTCATAGGTTGATTCTGTGTAAAAAAAGATTGTTTTATTTCCGATTGCAGAGTTTCTAAAGCATCATAAACCCAATGCCCTGATTGAATAATTTGAGTATTATTATTTGATGAAGCAAAAGAGTATGAGAAAATGTAAATAAAAACTGACAAACATAAAAAAAATTTCTTCATATAGAAAATTTATCAATAAATGTAAAAAAGTCAATAATAAAAGAGGTTGTCAAGATTTGTTTGCAAAAAATAACCAGTCCTGCATATTAATCATTAAAAAAAGCTTCTGATAGAACGAATCCTAATGGTTTAAATTACCTTTTTCAATAACTTAGATTGCGACCTTTAATGCACATTAGCTTTTTTTTAATGCTGCTTGACAGGTTTCAAGTCTATAAAGAGTACAAATAATATTGGAATATCGTATATAATTAAACTCTTTATTTTAACATACCCCAATTGAATGCATATAATCTCTTAAAACACAAGTAAAATGTGTCATTTCCTCTGGCTTAATATCACCCATGTTTGCGATAC
>CAMEET010000023.1 GCA_945915085.1 uncultured Treponema sp.
GCCAAAGAAAGGGCATCTTTTGCCATATTATGATTTTACCTCAAATTCCTTTCAGTTTACAAGAAATTTTGATAAAAATCCAGCAATTTTTCCTTTTTATCAATTTTATCAATTATTCCATTTTTCATTTGATCTGATAAAGTTTTTCGTTTTTCATCAAATCAAAATAATTGAGAAAAATCATATAAAACAAGAAAAATCTTAAAAAAAAAGAAAGTTATGCAAAAAATTTACTGTTTGCGTAACACAGACAAAATGTAATCAAGTTCAGCATTCAAAAGAAGAATTTCCTCTCTGTTTGCTGCCGAAGAATCCTTTTCGAGTTCTGTAATGCGATTTAAAAGTCTGTCAACATATTGAGGAGTCAATTTGTCACGGGAAATACTGTTTACATTAAATTCAACTTTTGGTTTTTCTTTCTTTTCAGGTTCTTCAGACAACACTTCCTTTACTGATTCATCTTCATCATCATTCAGATTATTAGATTCAGTAAAATCTTTAATATTTTCCCCTTTAGAATCAGAATTCATATCAATATTTGATACTTTTTGTGCCAACTCCTTTGTTTTCTCGGAATTCACTTTTGCTGGAATTCCATAAACAAGATTTTCACCACACGGTTCATTTTCATCAACCGCAAAACTGATATAATGAATTATCTTTGCCGACTGCTCTGGCATCAATTTTTCAGAAGGCCATATCACTCCAATACTTGAATTGTTATAAGACAAAACTGTATCAAAAGCTCTATATGATAACATATCCGGTTCCCAAGTATTTTTCACAAGAGTAGAATTATTAGCAAGTGCTAAAATTTCAATTGGAGTTGTATCGCCTCCGTCAAATAAAAACTGCACCGAAGCATAATTATTTTTTGAAATAACCCATTTTTGATTTTGCATTGTTCTATACACAACTTCATTTCTTACAGGACTGTTTCCAGCTGTATAAAAATGAGTTTGTGTAATTTCTCCAAGCACTGTATCATAAATAGCTTTCAGCGAAAAATCTTCTTTTTTTGTTCCGTTATTTGTAATTGTATACGTAACTTTTAAAGTATCATAATCATTTTCTGATGAAGACTGCAAAAATTTGAAATTTGCTTTAACTTCACAGACCTTAGGGATTTCATAAATCACTGTCATGCTGTTATCACTTTTTAAAAGCGAATAATTAACATTTGAGTCTGACACCAGTTTATATACTTTTTTTCCAGTTTTAATCTGTAAACTTGTTGATGTATATTCATTTGAAGTTGCTAAAACAGGAATATATTTATCATTTTTATTGATTGCACAAAAATTAAATGAACCTAAATTTGGTTTTACTTTAACCTGCACAATTCCTTTTGTTAATTCTATTTCTTTTTTTGAAGTGTCAATCCATCCTACATAATTTTTTTTGTCATTTTTTTCTGCAGAAGATGATTTTTCACTTTCTTCAATATTATTTTTCTTTGTTTCTGAAGATTTGCAGGAAATCAGAAGAGCGAAAAATATTGTCAATATGCATAAAAATATATTTTTTTTCATTTTATTTTGTCTCCTCTAGAATTCTCTGCGCTTCCAAAGCTTTTTCTTTGAGCTTTTTGATTTGTTCTGCGGTTTCATCAAAAGGCTCTTGATTTGGAACATCTACTTCTTTTTGCGTTTCATTAGCTTTCTTCTCTTCAAAATAAGAATTTTCTTTTATAGAAGAATTATTTAAATCTTGTTTTGCATCAGCTTGTTCTGCAGTTTCAAGTAAATATTCAAGAGATTCATTTTGAGCATAACTTTCTGCAAGCATCGAAATCTGCTGTTCATTTTCAGCTTTTAAACTTGCAATTTCCATCTGTAAATCTGCAATCTGCCTTTCAAGTTCCTCATTTCTGATTTGAGTTTCCTGAAGTTTCTGACGTGTCAAAGCTACAGATTCTGAATTATACTGTCTGAGCTGCTTTTCGTAATCTTCTTTTGCAGAAAGATATTCTTCGCCTGTCTGTTTTAAAAGATAAAGTAATTTTTCTTCCCGGGAACGCTGCGAAATTGATTCCATTTTGTATTTTGCAGCGGAAACTTTTTCAAAATCAGGAAATTCCGTCACAATTCTATCGTAAATTTCCAGTGCATCGTTATATCTGTAACCTTCATACAAAGCTTCGCCTATATAAAACAAAGCATAAGGATATAATTCACTGTTTTCATTCTGATGACAAAAATCACTCAAAGCGACAATTGACTTTTCATATTCACCCAGATTATATAAAAGTTTTCCTTTCTGATAACTTATCCGCGGATAATAAACAGTATTTTTAAAGTGTTCAAGATAATAATTGCAGTCTTCAAGTGCTCCTCTATAATCACTAGCGTTAATTTCAGCAGAAATAAGCATATAATAAGTGTCAGCATTCTGATTTTGAGTATAAGACACAGCTTTTCTGAGCATGATTTTTGCAGAAGCCCAGTCACCTATGGAATACGCTTTGCACCCTTCAACAAAAGCCATTGAAGCAGATTCTGATGAAAAAGCAAAAAATGAAAAGGAATAAATTAAAGCTAATACTGCAATAATTTTCTTCATAAAGTTTTTAACTCCACTTTAACGTGTTGTTAAAAAATGCAGAACCAGAAACGATTACATCGGCACCAGCAGTTTTTACACTCTCCAAAGTTTGTGGATTTACACCGCCGTCTACAGAAATCAGATAATTATATCCTTTTTCTTCACGAATTTTCTTTAATTCAGCAATCTTTTCAACACAGGACTGAATGATTTTTTGACCGCCCCAACCCGGATTTACAGTCATTACTAATATAATATCGGCACATTTTAGTATTTCCGATAGTATATTAATTGGAGTTCCTGGACAAATTGATACGCCGGCAAGTTTTCCTTTTTCGTGAATCATCTGAATAAGTCTGTGAGCATGATTTGTAGCTTCATAATGAAATGTAATCCAATCAGCACCAGCATCAACAAAACTGTCTATCTGATTTTCTGGATTTTCCACCATCAGATGAACATCAAACGGCAATTTCGTTAGTTTTCTGATAGAACGCACAACTGGCTGACCGTATGTAATTTCTGGAACAAACTGACCATCCATAACATCAATATGAATGACAGAACCATCATTTTCTTCTATTTGTCTGATTGCATTTTCCAAACTGCTAAAATCGGCTGAAAGCAAAGATGGAGCCAAAGCAGGTAATTTCAATTTATTTTCCATAATAAAATAAAAATATCAAAAATATCTGAATTTTACAATGGGATACATGTTTGATGATTGAAAAAACAATTTCTAACTGTTATTATTATTTTATGACAAAAATAGAATTAGCTTCTTATATAGACCATACTCTTTTAGCTCCACAAGCTGGTGTTAATGAAATTATCCAGTTATGTCAGGAAGCTAAACGATATAATTTTGCCTCTGTCTGTGTGAATCCTATTTATGTTTCCACAGCTTCTACAGAACTTAAAGATTCAAATGTAAAAACTTGTACTGTAGTAGGATTTCCACTGGGTGCTGTTACCACAAAAGATAAAATCAATGAATCTTTGAATGCAATTGCAAACGGTGCAGACGAAATTGATATGGTGATAAATATTGGAGCTGCAAAAGATGGAAGGTTTTCTGAAGTTGGAGCAGATATTTTTGATGTTGTAAATGCCATCAAGCAGGAAGGAAATAAGGCAGGCAAAACAATTCTTGTAAAAACAATTCTGGAAACATGTTTTTTGGATGACGCTTCCATTGAAACTTGTTGTTTAAATGCAAAAAAAGCAGGCGCTGATTTTGTAAAAACTTCAACAGGTTTCGCTTCTCCAAAAGGCATTGCAGGAAATCCACTTCCAAATGGAGCCAGCGAACATCATATAAAACTGATGAGAAAAACTGTAGGTCCAGAAATGGGAGTAAAAGCATCTGGTGGAATTCGTTCTCCAAGAACTGTCATTACAATGCTGGTAGCTGGTGCAAACAGAATTGGAACTTCAAGCAGCGTTCACATCATTGAAAACTGGGACGAATCAGTTCAAATTAAGTTATAGATTATCCGGTATAAAAATAAAGTCTGTTTTTTTCAATTTTCATTTTGATTTCTTTAGCGTCATGCATTACTGAAAGATATGAACGAACGGTTGAATTGATTAATGCGTACTGCCCCATTGCCATATCAAGATTATTTTTATCTGCAACGTATTTTACAATTTCTTCGATTGTCAGGGGCTTTTTTTTCAATGCTTCAAAGATGCACATTCTAGTTGATAAAATGGCAATCTTATTCAATTCTGCAGTTTCAGATAAATTTTTTGAAAGAAAATCACCGTGGCTTGGAATGCACCACAAAACATCAGGAATTGAAGTTAAAACATCAAGAGATTCCATAAATTCCACAGGATTAATAATCAACGGAATCCAATATTTTCCAATCTCTGCACGAGGAAAAATAGAATCACCAGAAAATATAATTTTTTTCCCATCTTTATAATTAATGATAATTGAAATCGAACATTGACTATGTCCATGCATTTCCAAAAAAGTGATTTTTCTTTCGCCGCTCAAAAAATACTCATCTTTTTGGGAAAAAGTAAAATCAACAGAAGTTTTTTCAGGTTTAAAATATAAGGTTCTAAGTTCATGAGGAGGATAACCACCCCACAAAGTTGCACTTTGCAAAAGAGGAGTTTCCATTCCCCATTTTTCGTTTTCGTGTGAAAAGATTTTGCAGCCGGTCTGCTGTTTTATAAAATTGTGACCGCCAACATGATCAGCATGGCAATGTGTTGAAAAGATTGCTTTAACGCAAAAACTTTCCTGTTGACGTTCAAAAAAATCTTTTAAAACATCAAGAACATATTCCCCATCGATTTCCGAACAACCTGAATCCACAAGAATTATCTGATTTTTACATTCATTTTGATTTTCAGTTTCAGTTCCAAAAAAATCTTTTTCAAAGTTTTGAGTGATTATGACACCGACATTTGTATTTCCAGGAATCACAAAAACACCATCAGAAAGTTCAACCATTTTTGTTGAAAAGTTTTCCATTTTTCACTCCAAACTTTGAGAAATAAGTCTGAAGAAAAGTAAAACTACTTCTTCAAACTTATTTCAAACTAATCAAGAATTTTCTAAATCTATTTATTTGTGATTAAGAAAATTAAATATCTTTAGCCTTTGAAATGTTTTTTACAGTGTAATCATATTTGTGTTCATTAATTGTGAACTGTAAAACATCTCCAACTTTTTTGTTCAAAATAGCATCACCAAATGGAGCCATGTAAGAAATTACGTTGTTATCAGGATCTGATTCCCAAGGTCCCAAAATTGTGTATGTTTCTTCGTTTCCAGTCTGATTGTCTTTCAAACTTACTACAGTTCCAAAAGAAATAATTGCTGTTGTGCTTGTTGTTGGGTCAAATACCACAGCACGATTAAGCTCATTCTGAAGATTTGTAAGTTTGAGATTAAGGAAGTGCTGCTCTTCTTTTGCTGATTTATATTCCTGATTTTCTTTCAAGTCGCCTTTTGCTTTTGCATCAGCAACTTCTGCTGCATTCTTTGGAATAAGAACATTCTGAATTTCATCAACTTCAGCTTTCTTTTCAGCAAGCTTTTTAGCTGTAACAATCAAGCCAACTGACTGCTGCTTCTTTTCTTCAGAAACGCGGAATTTGAAATCCGGATATTTTTCCAAAATCTTGTTTCTTGCAAGAGCTTTGTATGAAGGGTCAATGTCGGAAATATCATCAATAAGTGTATACATTTTTTTGACTGCATCTTCACCATTTGCAAACATATAATTGAAAATTGCATCTGTTTTGAACAACAAATCAGTTGCATTTTTATTGATTTTCTTGTTTTCTGTAGAATTAACATGATTGTTAATCTCGCGGAAAGTAAGTTCAATAATATTGATAAGAGTTATCAACTGCTTTTCGTAAGAAATGCCAGCCTCGTTGAACCAGTCTTTATCCTGACATTCTTTGAAGAAGAACAGAACTGTTTCTCGGAAGTCTTTGAAAGCTTCAAAACTTGTGCGTACAAGCTTCTGAACATCTTCAACATGACCTTCTTTTATCAAATCGTTCAAAAGTTCTTCTTTGAGAACAATCGGGAAAAGTTTTACATATTCTTCGTTCCAGTTTGGAAGAAGTTTTATACATCTGATAAAATCCTCTTTGAAATGTGTAGATTTTGAGTCTTTGAGCAAAAGGTAAATTTCTTTTGGATCTTCTATTCTATTGTAGATTTCGGCAAAAGTTTCTTTCACAGGGAAAGCAAACTGTTTATCGATTGCAGAAATTGAACGAACAAGAAGATAAGATGCCAAAACCTGTTCATTCACTTTCGAAATGTTTTTAAGATATCCTGTGAAATATGAATACATCTCTGCAAAAAGTTCACTTGAATTATCAGTGTCATCACTCTCAAAGAATTTTACCAAAAGGTCGGCCCGTGCAAAGAATTGTTTCTGAGCTTTAAATTCATTTGAAATTTTTTCTTCTGGAGAAATATTTCCATCTCGAACAGTGTACATTGAAATGTCATTTGGATTTACACCAAAACTTGAATCTGTTTCAAGTATTTTCTTTGCTGCAGAATTCCAAGAAGTCCATTCACCTGGAGTCAGAATTGAAGGTACGAGTTCTGCCTTGATACGTTTGAAATCACAATTGTTATCAAAACTACGGATAATGATTTTAAGAGTTTCTGCTTTATCAGCTTTTACAGATTTGATTAAATCTTCTTTCTGCATTGTAGCTTTCAAAACCCAAATATGATCTTTTGCAAGAGGTTTCAAAGCAGTAACTGCCATAGAAAGTTTCATTTCTTTTATGCCGACTACACGTCCAAAATTGATTGTCAGAGCATCACCTTCAAGTTTTCTGATGCGACCAACGCCCCAGTTTCTGTGGAAAACATAACTTCCTTTATCAAAAGCAATGTGTTTTTCAAAATCATTGATTGCCTCAAAAACATTTCGATAGCTTTGAGAAAGATTTGATGTGCGGATATATTCTTCAAGATGACTGTGTTCTTTGTATTTCCCACGGAAACAGTCTGCAATTTCTTTTCTTGCCCAAATATCTTTTGGTTCAACTTCAAGATTTTGTTTAAGAATTGTGATTGCAACATCCCAATATTCTTTTTTAGATGGGGCATTATCCTTATACCAGTTGTAAAGTTCCTGCATCAATGTTGTTGTGCGAATATCCCCCATCTGTTTAGAAATCTTTCTTCGCAAAAGCTGGAAGAAATCAATTTCCTGAGGAATGTATTGAATCAGTTTTGACCACACTTCTTTAATTGCATTGTAATTTGAATTGTTGATGTAACGAAGAATTGCTTTTTTGTAATAACTTACAGTCATATCAACATCGCCAGCTTCTTCGTAATGTTCAGCAAGAAGTCTTGCAAGGTCAGCTTCTTCAAAATCAATTTTTACAATCTGAGCATACAAATCCCAATATTTTTCATTGCCTTCTGCACGATAACCTTCAGCCAAAGTTCGCAAAGCAAATTTATTGTTCGGATCATCTTCAAGTATACTTTCACACAAATAAGTAACAATTGGTTCTTTGTGATTGTTTTTAAAAATATCAACTAAAGTTACTAAAGAAGAATTATCAAGAGAACCTTTCTGTAAATCAAGAATTCCACAGATATAAAGAGCAATAATACTGTCTTTTGAATGAGACAAATGTTCCTGACATATGTCATAAATTTCGTCTGCACAATTTTCACTGTGTGCTTTTTCAACAATATTTGCAAATTCTTTTAAATTGTTTTGTGTGTAATTGCTAATTGTTGCACGTGTCCAAGTTTCTTCTTTCAGCATGTCCTGAACTGACTGAACTAATTCTGCCATATTATTACTCCTTAAAAACACCGCGTTAGCGGCGGCGCATGGAGGCGCTGAATCCAAGTTTATGAAGTGCAACGCACAAAATAAACTTGTGTGATAAAAATTACACGGATGAAATTCTTATCACACCTCCTACAAAAAGTCTACTTTGCAGTTTGCTGAATATTCATAATCATGAAAAATAATTATGAAAGTCATCATAATTTTACAGCAAAGCAGC
The DNA here is from genome assembly GCA_945915085.1 of uncultured Treponema sp. Lineage (GTDB taxonomy): Bacteria > Spirochaetota > Spirochaetia > Treponematales > Treponemataceae > Treponema_D. The sequence continues at coordinate 8,077 of CAMEET010000023.1, forward strand.
TGTTTCTTCTATTTTTTACCAATTCTCTGGTAACATTTACTTTATATAGGCATCGTATACCGATGAATCTAAAACTTTTATTTTTATAAGCATTTCATTAATCTTTGCAGGATTCTCTCTTGACAATTCATAATGATCCATAAGCCAAAAATAATTATTCAACAGTTTTGGAACAATAACTTCGCTGTTACAAGCCGGATCTTTATATTCCATTTCCATTGCATAAATATCTTTTTTTAAACGTGCTACTTCTACAGAAGTTAGCTCCCTCTTTATATTCAAAACTCCACTTAAAACGCCAAAAACTGGAATCCAGTAGTGAAGAACTTTTCCAGTAAAACCTTTTTCTTTTGTCTTTGAGATAAGACATTTTATCAATTCAGAATCAAGAAAATCTAAATCGATATTTTCAGGTCCGATAAAAAATGCTTCCCTAAAAAAAAGTTTTGCATATTTATCTTCGCCGCAAAGTGCACAGCAATCTGCAAGTTCCGCAATAACTTCAGGCAGACTTGGATAAATCTTATTTGCTTCTGACAAAAAAGTTTTTGCATTAACAAAATCACCAAGTTTTTTATAGCAAATGCCGGCATTCTTAAAAACTTCTGCTTTCTGCAAAGAGTCTTTCACTTCCATCAGTTTGATGAACTCCTGCAATGCATTTGAAAAAAAACCATATTGCATTGCAAAAAAAGCAGGTTCATAAGTTTCTTCCTTTGAAATATAACTTTGAAAAGTTTTCCATTCCAAAAGAAGTGCTTCACTGCGCTCAAAAACATCTTTGATGTACTTCAGGCGTTTTATGGATTCAACCCAGAAAACACAACATTTATTAGTATAATTTAATTCATAAGAATCTAAATCACTTTCAAAAAGAGAACTAATAATACTTTGTGCGTCAAAAGGATTTCCCTGCCTTAACAGCTCAAGAACTTCCTTTAATTTAGCTTCTGTTTGAATATTCATAAGTTATAATTTGATTTTATAGAAAAAAAGGGAATTAATCAATAAAGATTATGAAATTTTATGAATTTTGAGACAAAACTTATACAACGAAACAAGAAATCTGTCAAGCATTTTTTTATATTTATTTTATTTTTTTATGTCACACAAATTCTTTTTTTTTAATAAAAATCTGATTTGATGATTCAAAAAAAATAACTGCAGGCTCAATTTTAGAAACTGAACCTGCCAGCTGAATCTTTGCAGTTTATAACAAATCTGTTCGCTTTTGATTATCATTTTTGATTTCTTCGTAGAATTTTTTCAAACTATCACAATCATTGCACAGAATGTCTAAAAGTTTCTGCTTATTTCTAAAATCTTCTTTTTTATTTTCATCATAAAAACAAACAGGTTGCAGCGAATCAAGAAGATTTTGAAGGCGGTTTGAATCATAAGGTTTGTTTGTAAGCTGTAGAATTTTTTTATATTCAGTCATTGTAGGATTTTCTTCTTCAAGCCATAGTGGTTCCACAAGTCTTTCACCTTTTCTGGCTCCAACAATTTTGATTTCTATATCTTTTTGAGGCTCAAGTCCGCTGAATTTAATAATCTGTTTAGCCAAATCAATAATTTTTAAAGGTTCACCCATATCCAAAAGATAAGATTTTCCATTTTCGCCAACTCCACCAGTTTGAAGCACCAGAGAACAGGCTTCAGGAATTGTCATAAAAAATCTTTCCATTTTTTCATCGGTGATTAAAACAGGGCCCCCATTTTTTATCTGTTCCTGAAAAAGCGGAAGAAGAGAACCACGACTTCCAAGAACATTACCAAAACGTACAAACATAAAAGCCTGATTTTCCTGAGTTTTTTTTGCAGCCTCAAGAACAAGTTTTTCGCAAAGCATTTTTGAAACTCCATAAACGCTCACTGGGGCAACTGCTTTATCTGTTGAAATCAAAACAAAACGTTCAACATTATGTTTTAAACTGGCCTCGAGCAGATTTTTTGTACCAAAAACATTATTTTCGATGGCAGCAACCTGATTTTCTTCCATCATTGGAACATGTTTGTAGGCTGCACAATGAAAAATGACATTACATCTGGTCTGTTCGATTATGTAGTCAACATAATTTTTATCGCGCATATCGCCGATAATCGGAACAACAGTCGCTTTTTCACCGACTCCTTCAGCCTGCAGCAGACGAAGTTCTCTGTAAATCTGGCAGATAGAGTTTTCTCCATGACCAAAAAGATAAAGTCGTTCCGCACCACCTGACAAAAGCTGCCTTGCAAGTTCAGAACCAATTGAACCGCCAGCACCTGTAATCAAAACTCTTTTTCCGCGCAGATAATTGAGTGTTTCTTTTAAACTGATTGTAACTGGAGTTCGTCCTAAAATATCAAGAGGATCAATCTCCCTTGTCTGCACAAGATGACACGTTCCTGTAATAACCTGACTGATTCCCGGCAGAATTTTTATATGTGAAAATCCATTTTTGGATAAAATTTCATAAATTTCACGAATTCGTTCTGTCGGAGCGGAAGGAATGGCAATAATGGCTTCATCAAGATTTGAATTTGCATTTGTTAAAACTGATGTGACTGCGCCAATCGGCCCCAAAACTGGAATACCGTCAATGCAAGTTCCAATCAGGTTTTTATCATCATCGATAAAGGCATTCACTTTGCCGAAAATCTTTTTTCTTTTTATGTCATCAGCAATCGTCTGCCCCGCAAATCCTGCTCCGATGATGTAAATTCTTTTTTCCATTTTGATTCCTCTAAAAAATCCGCGACAGTAACTTTTTCTTTTAAAAGTTTTACTCATCAAAAGAAATTTTATTTCCAGTATAAAGGAAATAATACCTTCCTTTTGCTTCAATCAGCTGGTCGTGAGTTCCTCTTTCAATAATATTACCATGTTCAAGAACAATAATCTCGTCTGCATTTCGAACAGTTGAAAGTCTGTGAGCAATTACAAAAGAAGTACGGCCTGCCATAAGACTGTCCATTCCTTTTTCGATAAGAGCTTCTGTTCTTGTATCGATAGAAGAAGTTGCTTCATCAAGAATTAAAACAGGTGGATTCGCAACAGCTGCCCTTGCAATAGCCAAAAGCTGGCACTGACCCTGACTCAAACTTGAACCGTCACCAGAAATCACTGTATCGTATCCATTTTCAAGATGACGAATAAAATGGTCAGCATTTGCAAGTTTTGCTGCTTCATAAACCTGTGCATCTGACGCATCCAGATTTCCAAAACGGATATTTTCACGGATTGTTCCTGTAAACAGATGTGTATTCTGCTGAACCATTCCCAAAGATTTTCGCAGAGCTGATTTGCTTATCTGATTCAAAGGAATGCCGTCATAAGTGATTGATCCATTTCCTTCAGGGACATCATAAAAACGTGTAAGCAGATTAATTGTTGTTGTTTTTCCAGAACCAGTTGAACCTACAAGTGCAATCTTCATGCCTGGTTTTGCGTGAATGCAAATATCATGAAGGACAGTTTTTGCAGGAGTGTAACCAAAAGTTACATGGTCAAAAATCACTTCACCTCTCAACTGACTAAGCGAATTATCAGCTGGATTTTTCCATGCCCATTCGCCAGTATTTGCAAAAGACTGAACAAGTTTTGTGCTTCCATCAGAATTTTTAGCATCAAAAGCATTAACAAGAGAAAATTCTCCCTGGTCAACTTCAGGTTCTTCATCAATAATAGCAAAAATTCGTTCAGCACCTGCAAGAGCATTTAAAACGCTATTTGCCTGCTGACTGATTTGTGAAATCGGTTGTGTAAACGATCTTGTATACTGCAAAAAAGCTGCAATAGTTCCGAGATTCAACGCTCCTGTAAACCAATTCAAAACATTTTCGTGAGACTGTCCCAAAATCATAAAAATGGATGCAACAATAGCAACAATTGCATATTGCGCATGACTTGTATTATTTGTGATTGGTCCCATAATTCCACCATAAGTCATGGCGGCAGTTCCTGCTCTACGAAGATTTTCATTCAACTGCTGGAATTCTGAAATCGCCTTTTTTTCATGATTAAAAACTTTTACAACTTTCTGACCTTCAATCATTTCTTCTATAAAACCGTTCAATTCTCCGACACTTTTTTGATTTTCACGGAAAGATGCAACGGAGCGTTTTCCTACAAACTTGATAATATTAAACAGGAAAACCATTGTCAAAATCATGACAACTGTAAGCATTGGACTTAAAACAATCATCATAGAAAAAACTGCAATTACAGTAATCGTTGATGATAAAAGCTGCGGAACAGTCTGACTCATCATTTCACGCATTGTGTCAGTATCGTTTGTAAAACGTGACATCAATTCACCATGAGTATGAGAATCATAAAACTTAATTGGAAGCTTTTCCAGTTTGGAAAACAAATCAACACGAACTTTAAATAGAAGATTTGTTGAAATATGGAGCATAAGACGATTATTAATCCATGAGGCTAAAACACCCACCAGGAAAATACAAAAAACTCCAACTAAAAGTTTTAAAAATCCCGAAAGATCTGGATTTTGCTTTCCAATCAAAGGAATGATATAATCATTTAATGCAGGTTTAATCATATAGCTTCCGAGAACAGAAGCTCCTGAACTCAACAGAACGCAAACAAACACAAGAATCCAAAAATATTTGTAACTTCCCATGTATTGCATCATACGGGAAATAGTTTTTTTCGCATTTTTTGGTTTCGCAAAACCTTTTTTTACTGGTGGCATTATTCTTCTCCTGCAAGGTCTGCATCTCCGCTTCCCTGCTGCTGACTTTCATAAACTTCACGATAAATTTCATTTGTTTTCAAAAGCTGGTCGTGAGTTCCAAATCCGTTCAGTTTGCCTTCATCAAGAACAAAAATCACATCGGCTTCTTTTACCGAAGAAATTCTTTGAGCAATGATGATTTTTGTAGTATCTGGAGCAATTTCTTTCAATGCATTTCTAATGCGGCTTTCTGTTGCAGTATCCACAGCAGATGTGCTATCATCAAGAATCAGGATTTTTGGATTTTTCAAAAGGGCTCGCGCAATGCAAAGACGCTGTTTTTGTCCGCCTGAAACATTTACACCACCCTGACCAAGATTTGTTTCATATCCTTCAGGGAAACTATTGATAAATGATTCTGCATCAGCAGCTTTACAAGCCTGTTCAATCTGACTGTCAGTTGCATTTTCATTTCCCCATCTAAGGTTATCTTTAATCGTACCACTGAAAAGAACGTTTTTCTGCAAAACTACAGAAACCGCATCCCTCAAAACTTCCAAATCATAATCACGGACATCGACTCCACCAATTTTGATTTTTCCTGAAGTTGCATCATAAAGACGAGGAAGAAGTGAAATCAAAGTAGTTTTTGAAGAACCAGTTCCACCGATAATTCCAACTACCTGACCACTTTCAACTTTTAAACTCACATCAGAAAGTACGCAGTTTTCCATATCTTTACTGTAACTGAAACTTACATTTTCGAATTCAATGCTTCCGTCTTTTACAGTCATAACTGGATTTTCTGGTGCTGTAATATCCGGCTGTTCATCTAACACTTCTACAACACGTTCTGTACAGGCTCTTGCCATAACAATAGAAATGAAAATCATTCCCAAAAACATTAAACTTGATAAAACTTGAGTTACATAAGTAAAAAAGCTTATTAGTTCACCAGATTTCATAGTGCCAAATACAACCTGCTTTCCTCCAAGCCACATTACGACTATCATGCTAACATACATAACAAGCTGCATTAACGGCATCATAAAAATCAAAACTTTTTCGGCTTTTACCTGTGCATTTTTTACATCACCAGCAACTTTATAAAATTTATCTTCCTCAAAATCACCGCGAACAAACGCTTTTACATCACGAATGCCCACAAGATTTTCCTGAACTGTCGCATTTACGACATCAATTTTCTTCATCATTTTTTTGAAACGTGGATGTGCAAAAGAAGATAATGTTAAAATTGCAACAGCAATAACAGGAATGGCAACAAGAAACAAAACGGCAAGTTCACTGTTGATTTTAAATGCCATGAGAGTTCCTGCAACGAGCATAAAAGGAGAACGGACACACATGTGAATCAACATTCTGTAAACATTCTGAATCATATTAACGTCAGTTGTAAGACGTGTCACCAACGATGCTGTACTAAACTTGTCGATATTGGCAAAAGAAAAAGTCTGAATGTTGTTGTAAAGCCTTTGTCGAAGATTAAAAGCAAAGCCTTGTGCTGCTCTCGTAGAAAAAACAGTACCAAGTACACCGCTTGTAAAAGAAACGCACGCAATTCCAATCATCAAAAGACCAGTTTTGATAACATAAGCCAGATTTGCATTTGCAATTCCCACATCAATGATTTTTGACATAACCAATGGAATTAAAGTTTCCATTACAACTTCACCAATCATGCAGATTGGCGACAAAACAGAATGAACTACATATTTTTTTTCCATTCCGTGAATTAATTTTTTTACAGTAGACATACTTTGTAGTTTAACAAAAATGAAGTGCAAAAATCAATAAAGCATAAAACATAAATAAATAAAAATATGTTATTTTTTCACTCGAACAGTTTTATTCAACCTTTACTTTTTCAAAACCTGATGAATAAAGAAACTGCTCAATCACTTTTGTAGTATATCTCTGAGATTCTTCCATAATTCCTTCAGCAATTAAATCTTCCTGCATCTGAATTCTGGCATTTTCAATTTCTTCAAATATTTCCTGAGTTGTAATCGGCACAAAAATGCTCTGTTTTTCATCAAAAACTTCCTGTTTTGTAATCTCATTTCCCAAAACTGAAACAGGCGGCAATTTTATTCTGACTTCTTTTCCATCTTTTGTGATTTTTACATCAGTTTGAGACAAATCTTCAATTCCCACCCTGATAATTCCGTTATATTTTACAATACTGTAACTTTTGGAAAAACCCATCGATTTTTTTAACGAAACAATATCAGAATATTGAAATTTCATGGTAATCAATTCCTGACAGTACGAAAGCTGCTGATTTACCACCGCAAATTTCGATTCATAATTGACTTTTGTAATCTTTTTGATGGCGATAATTCCTACAAAAAGAAAAATCACGGTAAGAAGAACGATTGTGACGATTCGGACAGCAAGTTTTGTTAAAAAAGGATTTGAATTTCTGTCGCGTTGTTTTTTCGTTTTCGTTTTTTCAACATCATTTTTTTTCTGATTTTGAATTTTTCCTGAATTTTTTGGCTTTGGCTGAGGATTTTTTATCTGAGCATTTTCAGTATTTTTTTGTTTCATTTTTTTTTCTTCCATATATAAATATTATACTCTGAATTTCATTTTTTTGTTGTTTTTTTTTCAGAATAATAATATCTTTTACATTAGATTATCTTAATAAAAAAAGCTCAGAATAATACTGACGCTTCAAAAAAAATACGACCGGTCAAGGCACGCTTCGCTCAAGGCCTTGACTCGCTCGTTTTCAGGGGTTGTATTAACCCCTGAATCAAAGTTTGTCCATACTATCAGGAGGATTTTAATATGGCTGATGAACAAGTAGCAAAAAAGAAGAAAAGAAAAATTGGTCCTGCAATTTTGACATGGCTGATTATCTTGATTCTGGTAGTAATTGCAGGTTTTTCAAGTTTTTATGTAGTTGACGAAACTGAAAATGCAGTTATCACTAGATTTGGAAAATACACGCAGACAGTTGGTGCTGGGCTTCACACAAAACTTCCATTTGGAATTGATAAAGCATATCGTGTACCTGTAAAAGTTGTTCAGACAGAACAGTTCGGTTTCAAAACTGTCAAAGGCGGCAGAAATAATGAATACAAAAATAATATCGCAAGTGAAAGTACAATGCTCACAGGCGATTTAAATATCGTTGATGTAGAATGGATTATTCAGTACAGAATTGTAGATCCAAAACAGTGGCTTTTCGGTGTTTACGAAAAACAACAGACAATCAGAGATATTTCTCGTTCGGTTATTAATACTCTTGTTGGTGACCGTGCAATTCTTGATGTAATGGGAAACGAAAGAACTGCCATTGAAACACTCGGTCTTGAAATGATGAATGAAAATTTCAAGCAGCTTGGTCTTGGCATAAGTGTAATTGCTGTAAAACTGCAGAATATCGTGCCGCCAAGTGGTGTTCAGGATGCTTTTGAAGATGTAAACAAAGCAACTCAGGATATGAACAGATTCATCAATGAAGGTAAGGAAGCTTACAATGCTGAAATTCCAAAAGCTCAGGGTGAAGCTGACCGCCAGATTCAGATTGCCGAAGGTTATGCAGCTGAACGCGTGAACATGGCAAAAGGTGATGTTGCAAGGTTCAATGCAGTTTACGAAGAATACAAACGTTCTCCAGAAGTTACAAAAGAACGTATTTATCTTGAAACAATGAATGAGATTTTTGGTTCTGAAACAAAACCTTCATTAATCGACGGTGAACTTGAAAATCTTGTTCCTATCAAAAATCTTAAAGACTAAATTTTTAATCTTTGAGTTTCTTAAAAACTATTTTATCTGATAATCCGTTTTTTCGAAAAGCGGAATTTATCATACAAAACTGGAGATATTATGACTAAAGCAATGAAAAAATTTGTAACCTGGCTGGCAGTTATTCTTATACTTTTTATTATATTTTTGTTTATGGGACCTCTTTTTATCCTCAATGAAGGAAATCAGGTTGTTATCACTAGATTTGGAAGCATTGTTAACACTTATACAGAAGCAGGGCTTCATTTTAAGATTCCGTTTTTAGACAAAGTAACAACATATCCAAAACTCGTACTTTCTTTGGACGGTGACGAACAGCGCATTCCTACAAAAGAAAATCAGTTTATCATCGTTGACACAACTTCGCGATGGAGAATAAGTGATCCTGCAAAATTCTATCAGAATTTTACAAATCTTGAAAATGCTTACAACAAACTTTCAGATATCATCGATTCTTCATGCCGCACTGTAATTACACAAAATAGACTTAGCGAAATCGTACGTTCGTCAAATATCATCAATGATGCAAAAGATACTAATGAAGATGAAAAAGATGAAGAAACAAAAGAAATCGACAGTCTTGTAAACGATGCAACAAATAATGAAATTGTTACAAAAGGCCGAAGTGAACTATGCCGCCTTATGACACTCGAAGCAAACAAACTTGTTCCAGAATATGGAATTGATTTGATTGACATTGTTCCTCGTCAAATTAAATATTCTGATGAATTAACCGAATCTGTATTCAACAGAATGATAAAAGACAGAAATCAAGTTGCACAAGCTTATCGTTCTCTTGGAGAAGGAAAAAAAGCTGAATGGCTTGGTAAACTTGAGAGTGACAAACGCACAATTGCCTCTGAAGCATACAGAAAATCAGAAGAAATAAAAGGTAATGCCGATGCTCAGGCTGCTGCAATTTACGCTGCTGCCTACAACAAAGATCCTGAATTCTACGCATTTTGGAAAAGTATGGAATCATACAAAACAAATCTCAAGAATTATCCTGCTACTTTCAGTACAAATATGGATTATTTTAAATATCTTTATAATTCAAAAGGAAAAAGATAATATTTAATGGCAAAACTGATTACAATAAATGGCGACGAACTTAGACTTAGTTCAAATCTTGATGAATACTCTTTTGGAAAAACAAACTATGAATCAATCATTACTCAAACTGGGTTGATTTATTCAGATAAAGACTTTTCTTTATGGTCATTTTCTGATGTAAAATCTTATAGTATAGAAGAAAATGATCAAAGAATAGTTTTTTACTGTGCAGAAAATCCTTTTTCAGCAAACACACACACTCTTCTGGAACTTTTTGAAAATGCAGAAAAAAGTGAATCAAAAAAAGATTATGACGTTCTTTTTTGTGCAGTAAAACTTGTATGCAATGCTTTGACAAATGCAGCAATATCAAATAAAAAAATTCCTATGATTGGTGCTGGTGGAATTCTTGTTGAAATTCCTGAAAATCTGAATGAAGAAAACGGAAAAGTTTTATTTTTGCCCGAAGAACTTTTTAAAACTTCTGCAAATTCACTTTCCACTCAAGACTATGCTCAAAACCATTTAAGCTGGATAAATCAAACGATTTACGATTTGCCAGCCATTTGTTTTGAACGTGCCGTTATTGTATATCGCTTTTTGACTCAAAAATTCCCTTATCCTTGCGAAAATCAGGTCGAAAGAAATGCTGACATTCTTGACAGCAAATTCCTGCCACTTCAGCTGTGCATCAAAAACATCGACAATGATTTTTCGCAGGCTGTAAACAACGCCCTGAAACTGAATTCCAACAGCGTAAACATTCCCGGCAAAAAACAAAAAGGAAAAGCAAGCGAAGATTTAACTCCGACAGCGGAATTTCCTTTAGATTTGCTGCAAAATGCATACAATCTTTCTTATGAACAGCGAAAAAATCCGCCGGAAAAAGAATTTTTTGAAAAAGCAGAAACATATCAAAAAACTCAGGATTCAAAAATAAAAGCAAAACGCCGCATCAGAAGGAATTCTGCTGTAATTCTTGTGGGACTCGTTCTTGCGGTAATTTTTGGTTCTTTGATTGCAAATTCCATTCAAACAAGCAGAAATTCTGAAACTTCCATTGGACTTACTTCCACAGAAACTGTTCTGGGATATTTTTATGGAGTTAATTCAAAAGATACAGTTATGCTCACAAATCTCGTAAACGGTCGCAAACCTCAAAAACATGTAGACACAGTGAGTCAGATTTATGTTTTGGATAAACAGCGTCATGTTTATGAAAATGATAACGGATTTGCGACTCCAGAAAACTGGCTTTTGTATTCAACAACAATGGAACGTTATGCAAATTCTGGAATTTACGGTGTTACAAATCTGAAAATTGATGGAGAACCCGTTGAAATTCAGATTTCACTTCCAAAGAAAAAAGACAAGCCTACTCCAATTCAGACAGAAAACAATCTTCCTGTAGAAAATAAAATGCAGACGGTTCGTCGTGCAGAATATTTTTTAATTCACTCAGAAGGCGAAAATAATCAGTTTATCGTAGAAAAAGTATTTGAAGATTTTACGCTTACTTTCCAGAAAAACAGATGGGTGATTACTGATATTTCCACAGAAAGCGTGACAGTTCCTGTCAGCTCAATTACATTCAAAAACGATTATTTTAATCAGCTTGCAGTTACAAACAAAAATGTAATAGAAGCAGTCGAAAATCTTCGTGGAAAATATCCATGGCTTCCGACAAAAACTGCTTTGGAAAATGAAGACAAAAGACTTCAGGCAAAAGCAGAAGATATTTTTTCCGCTTTTAGTATTGATTAAAGATTAAGATTAATTCCAGATGCGATAATTAGATTATAAAGCATCTGATATAAAATCTTTTAAATCCGCTGAATTATCTTTATTTTGACATTTTTCTATATTTTTGTCATATTGACAAATCTAGTGAAGTCTTATATCATTTTGTTAACGCTTTGAAAAATTCTATTTTTGAGGTAAATATGGAATACAATATTGAAAAACAGCATGCAAAGGGAAAACTTCATGCAATTGAAAGAATTCAAGCCCTTTGTGACAAAGATTCTTTTGTGGAAACATATCAGGGTGTAAAACATAATTGCACAAGTTTTGGTATGGATAAAAAAGAAATTCCTTATGACGGTGTTATCACTGGATTTGGAAAAATAAATGGCAGAAAAGTTGCCGTATATGCTCAGGATTTTACAGTTCAGGGCGGTACTTTAGGTCACATGCACGGACGCAAAATTGCTGATTTAACAAAAATGGCAATTGATGCACGCTGCCCAGTTATTGGAATTAACGATTCGGGCGGAGCTCGTATTCAGGAAGGTGTTGAAGCGTTGGGCGGATACGGAAATGTTTTCAATCAGAATGTAAGAGCTTCCGGTGCAATTCCTCAGATTTCAATTATTGCAGGTCCTTGTGCTGGTGGTGCAGTTTATTCACCTGGTATCACTGACTTTATTTTTACTGTTGATAAAGTAACTCAGATGTTTATCACTGGGCCAAAAGTTGTAAAATCTGTTATGTTTATGGATATCTCTGCTGAAGATTTGGGTGGTGCCAATATTCATGCACAGAAATCAGGTGTTTCTCATTTCAGATGTGATTCTGAAAAAGAATGTTATGAAGAAGTAAGAAAACTTTTGGATTACATTCCACACTACTTCGGCGATAAAATTGAAGCTACAAAAGATTTTAAATTCAACGAAAAGAAAGCTTCAAAACGCATCCAGGAAATTCTTCCAGAAAATCCACGTCAGGGCTACGATGTTCGTGAAGTAATCAATTGTGTTATTGATGATGAATCTTTCTTTGAGATCATGAAAGAATTTGCAATCAACTGTGTTGTGGGATTTGGAAAAATTGAAGGAAGAACAGTCGGTATTGTTGCAAATAATCCTGCAGGTCTTGGTGGTATTCTTGATTGCGATGCTTCTGATAAAATTGCTAGATTTGTGCGATACTGTGATTCTTTTGATATTCCGCTTTTGACTTTTGTCGACGTTCCAGGATTTGTTCCAGGTCCTCAAGAAGAACAAAAAGGAATTATCCGTCACGGTGCTAAAGTAATTTACGCTTATTCTGAAGCAACTGTTCCAAAACTTACTGTAATTTTGCGCAAAGCTTACGGTGGTGCTTACATTGCTATGTGTTCTAAACACCTTGGAGCTGATTTTGTTTATGCATGGCCAAAATCTGAAATTGCAGTTATGGGAGCTGAAGGCGCAATTGAAATTCTTTATGCAAAAGAATTAAAAGATCCAAACAAAGCACAGGAAATTGCAGACGCAACAGCAAAATATAAGTCTGAAATCATGACTCCTTACATTGCTGCAGAACGAGGATATATTACTGAAATAATTCAGCCGGAAGAAACTCGCAGACGAATTGTGGCTAGTTTTGACTTCCTTGAAACAAAGATTTTTACAAATAAACCTTTGAAAAAGCACGGAAATATTCCTCTTTAATCTGGAATGATTTGAAAAATCTGAAAAAAGAAGGTTGATTAAATGGTGACTTTTTTATCATTTATTCAACCTTTTTTTATCAAAATGAGTTTTTTGAATTAATAAACAATAAATGCAGCCTGAACCGTAAAATTGTCACTTTTTCCACTTTCAAGTGTTTCCCGCCGGTTTGAACCGTAAAAACCATTTTTGGAACAGCAGGTACAGTCTTCATGAACAAAAATATTTTCTTTTTTTACACCTATTTTTTGAAGCAAAAAAAGATTTGCCTGAGCAAGCGATAGACGATAAAGAGTCCTGTCTTTACATGTTTCAGAAAATTTCCAGTCAACGTGAACATTTTTTTCAAGCGGTTTTACACATTCATTTCCAAAATTATCAGTAAAAAATTCAGCACGATTAGAATCAACAATGTAACAGCAGTTATGAATATGCGGACCTATCGCAACGCAAAAATCCTGTGGATGTGCTTTATAGTTATTTTCTGCAAGCTGAAGAGCTTTTTGAATAATTCCAGTTCCTTTCCATCCAGAATGAACAATCCCAAACACGTGTGTAACTGGATCAAAAAAGTAAATTGGAACGCAATCTGCAACTGTAACAGTAGGAATAATATTTTTGTTATCAGTGATAATGCCGTCACCGACAAGACCATTTGTATCATCAGGATTTTTTACATCATAGACAATTTTTGTGTGATTCTGCTCCACAGGAACAAAAGTTTTTCCATCAAATTTGTTAGAAATCTGTGAAAGTTTTTTTTGCCGCAAATTATTTTTTTCATTCCAGCGAAAACGCATAGAACCGCAGGATTGCACAGTTAAACCACAATGGGGAGCATCTTTATCATCTAAAATCATACCGTTTTTTATAAACGGAAAAGTTATAAAATCACTACTCATTTGCAACGGCCTCATCAATCGATTCCAATTCCAGAAGATAATAAACTGCTCTGTTTAATCCTTTTGAAGTCTGTTTAAGTTTGTCTTTCCATGCAACATTCTGATGACCTTTTATGGAATTAATATTCTGAAGAGAAAAATGAATACCATCAGGATTTGTTTCAAAAAAGCCGCGGAAAACAGCTTCCATCAATCTGCCGCCTTTTATAAAATCAGCACTAATTGATTTGATATCTTTTTCAATTGAACTTACCATGGAATCTATTTTATTTTGCACCTGAAAAGAATGAATATGCTGATTTTTAATTTCATTGAACAGAATTCCAATTTCGCCTTTTGAAGAAAGTCTATCCAGAAGATTAAGCATGTTTTTATTTGCATCCATAAAAAGATTAAAACCTTCTGAATATTCTGTTTTATTCTGAGAACGTTCAAAAACACCTTCAGTAATAACTTCTGTCAAAATTGAATCATACTCATCAAATTTTTCGTTTACAAACCAGGACAAAAAACCAGCAGTTAATTCATAAGTGAATGGAATTCTGCTCCACAAAGATTCCCACGGTCTTTCACTACAGTATGGAAAATCAGCCAGATTAAAATCTGAGAGAAGTGACATGGAAAGAACATTCTTTTTGCGCTCACGAACCCAATCAGACCATCTCAATTCTATAATCTTGCGCCATTGACTTTGAAAAACAGGATACCAGTTTTCCACCCCATTAATATTTCCAGCAATCCAGTCAAAATTATCATTAATAATTTTTCCGATTCGTGAAATGGGAATAGAAGAAATAAAAACCTGAATGCGGCTAAGATTTTGATTTGCAACTCTCAAAAACTCTTTTACTGCATTTTCCATATCTTTACTGGAAACATTTTTGGATAAACCTTTTCGCTGCGAAAAAAGAAAAATCGTTTCAAGCAGTTCATTTGACACTGTCTGGACATTTGTGAAAACTGCTGCAAATTTATCATAATCAAGCAATGCATTTTTGTAAGGGCAGGTATAAGAACTCCCTGTAATGTTAGTAAACTGTGAAAGAAAATGAATGAAAGGCAGTTCTGAAAATTCATTTAACCAGTTAATAGAAATTAATGATTCATATAAGACTGATTTTTTTGCCCGTCCCATCTGTTCAAGGAAATCATCAAGCCTGCGGATAAGATTTTTTTTCACTTCAAGAGTTGGTTCAACATCAAAACCTAGAGAAAAAGGATCTGCATTTGCATTTATCTCAGTTACCAGTTCTGGAATTACAAATGAACTGAGAAATACATAAAATTCTCCAGGATTCTCTTTGATATTTTGAAAATATGGTTTAAAAAAATCTGCAGCTTCTTTTAAATCCTTCAAACGATTATAAAAAATTGAATCTATTATCTTAATCTTATGATTAATCAGTCCAGGATGATTTTTATTAACTCTTCTTGCCAGCGCACTGATTATATCATCATTGTAAATGGATTCTGCATTTTTTTTGCGAAAAAGACTTCGAAACCACAGAATCAGACGATAAAAAAAAGATTCCTGTGCATATTTTGTCCGGAGTGTAATGTTCGCTGATGAATCGGCAGGTTCGTTTTCCACAAGATCTACAGTTGGAGAAAGATTTTTATTTATGCTATAAAGCATTTCAGCTCTATCTTCTGAACTTAAGCCGGCAACAAGCCTGTCAAAAGCATCTTTTTTTAAATTTTCGCTCATATATTACAGCAATTTCTCCAATATTAAATTCTTTTCAGTTTTGTACAATTTTCATTATAATTTGAAAGGGATTTGAAGTCAAAAAAAAGGTGAAAAAAAATAGCTCCTACGGGAGTCGAACCCGTCTTTCGACCTTGAGAGGGTCACGAACTAAACCGATATTCGAAGGAGCCATAAAAAAAGCTGACTTTTGAGTCAGCTTTGAGTTCCCCAAGGAGGATTCGAACCCCCACAGTCAGAACCAGAATCTGAAGTGCTACCATTACACAATCGGGGAATAAGTGAGTATTATAATAATATATTTTACTCACCTTGTCAATAACTAAATTATATTTTTTTAATTATTTTGCTTTTTTTGCAGTAGTTTTTTTAGCTGTTTTAGGAGCAGGCTTTTTTGAAACCTTGTCTTCTTTTGGAACAGTTGTATCAACTACAGAATTATCATCGTTTGCAAGTTCTGAACGAACATATCGGTCAGCTTTCCAGTCATTAATCCAGCGGTTGCCGTCAAGACAGTATCTGAACTGATAAGAAGCGTTTGTATCAAGCATTTTTTTAAGAGAAAAAGAACCATCAGGATTTTTTTTCATAGGGAGAGAAGTTTCATCCCAACTGTTGAATTCTCCAACCAAGTATACTTTTTCAGCACCTGCAGCTGCTTCTGGATTTACAGTGAAAACTACAGTACATGTTTTTCCATCTTTTGAAAAGGTTTTCTTCAATGACATTTTTTACCTCCGGTAGCCTAAAAAAAGAAAAAGGCTAAACATAAAATCAATACTGTTAATAGTAATAATATATCGATTAAAAATCAAGTATAAAATTCAAATTTATATAGGGGAATTCTCTTACTATAATACTATTTTAAATATTTCTTAACTATCAAAATACAAATTCAAAAAAAAATTCTTAATTGTCACGAATCACATGACAATTAAGAGGCTGCATTGTTTTTATATTTTTTGACTGATTTATAAATTCATAATCTGAAAAAATTGATAAAAAATCAGAAAATTTCTTTTGCTCTAGAATTTCTTCAAAATTATCAGAAACAGAAAGATCATAATAGTCTTTTACTTTATGCCAAACCAGAACACGTCCTGTTATAATGTCTAATCTTATATCTCCGGCATAGTTTACGACACCTTCTTTTACAGTAAATGCATATGGATTAAAATATTCAGAATTGTTACCAACCTTTATGATTCCATACATTCCTTTTTTCGCTTTTAACATTACTGATTGTATTGGTGATTCTGTATTTTCTACAGTGTAAACAGAAAAAGAACCGGGAGCCTTTTTTATTTGTAAGTCAGAATTTAAAATCAAAGGTTCCTGATTATTGACGTTATTACCATTTGAGTAATAAAATTCGTCTATAGTTCTGCCTGCCGTAGGATTAAGAATTCTTAGTAGAATAAACCCTTCGTCTTTTCCTAACACAACAGGAGAATCCTTTTTTTCAGTTTTTACAGTTTCAATAGTTGTTGCACAAGATATAAAAAAACTGGAAATAATAATAGTAAATAAAAGATATTCAATCTTTTTCATAATTTTCCTCTATTAAAGTTAATAATATACTGATTGAATCAGGAATTCAACTTTTTACAGACTTTTTCACAGACATCCCATTAACTTTTTTTTTTCTGAAGTATTATCCGCCATTTTTTGTAAAATTCTATCAGCAAGCCTGATTACAAAATTTGACTTGAAGACTGTTCTGTCGGCAAGCAGAGGGATTTCAAGCAGTTTATAATCATCCAAATAAAACTTGATGTTTCCGCAAGTGTCGCCTGCATTTACACTGCCAAATAGATTTTCAATATTAAGATAAACTTTGACATTCTGAAGGTTTTCTTCCATACTTTCGCCACAAACGTATGGCACTGTCAGTGTTTTGTCTGTATAGGCTGGTATCAGATTGATGCCTTTTTCTTTTGCTCCAAAAACACGTACAAAATAAGGATGATTGTACATTTCTAATGAAAAATCAGCGAATGAAGAAAAAGCCCATTCCATAAGTTCTGTTCCATCGTGAATCCGACCTTTCTGCCCTTCTGATGATGATTTTCCAGGTCCTTCCATAGTAATGCTTAAAAATCTGTTTCCATTTCTGACTGCTGTAAGCGAAAGATTATAGCCACTTTCATCTATATAACCAGTTTTTAATCCATCTACACCCACAAGTTTTCCAAGAAGTGGATTTGTATTTTTTTGGGTAATCGGCATAGTAATGTGTTCTGGAAGACCTTGTGAAAAATCCTGTGCCTGAATTACATCTCCTTGTGCGAGATTATGTTTTTTTGGATATGTAAAATCTAAAACTGAATGAAATCTTTGTATAGAATCTGGATGATTTTGAATATAAATCTTGCAAAAAGCTGCCATCTCACGTGCTGTTGTTGAATTTTTCTCGCTGTAACCAGAACTTTCCACAAAATGAGTATTTTTAAGCCCAAGATTTTCTGCAACTTGATTCATGCGCCCCACAAATTCTTCCATGCTGCCACAAGTTGCAAATGCCAGTGCATAAGCTGCATCATTTCCTGAACAAATGGATAATCCCAAAAGTAATTCTTCGAGTGTGACATTCTGATCTTTTCCCAAAAACATCAAAGAAGAATGAGGAGGCATATTGCACGCCCAAGTTTCTGGAGGCAGAGGAATTTTCTGATCATAAGAAAGTCTGCCAGCTGCAATTTCTTCTTCGACAACAAACATAGCAAAAAGTTTGGTCATGCTTGCGGGCGGAATAATTTTATCAGCATTTTTTTCGTAAAGAATATTTCCATTTGAAGTGTCAATGAGAATGGCAGAATTTGCCCAAATTTCAAGTTCTGGTTTGGAAATATTATATGGAAGATTTTTTAAAATCTGATAATTTTGCGGATAATTTTCCATCAGAAAAGATTCAAGCTGCAGGATTTGATTCTGAGTCAATGCAGAAGCAGATGTATTTTTTTTGAAACTGAAAGCACGTACTGCAACAATCATAAAAAAACTTAAAATCACAAATACTACAACTGCAATTGTAATTTTTGTGATTTTTTTGAGACTTATTTTTTGATTTGTTTTCTGATTGTCTTGAAATTCTGTTTCATTGAATTGCGGATTGATAATTTTCATAATTTAAACCATACCATTTTTTTTGAAACTTAGCAAATGAGTCTGAAAATGAATTATTATGGAAGTTTTTCAGGTGTGTCCCTATTTTTAAAAGGGGGACACTCCTTGCTTTTGATTAAATTCTTCACGAGTTTTTAGCGAAGCGTTAAGAAACTCGAGGCACGTGCAAACTGAATCTACATTGAAGAGTGATTTTTTTTGCACGTGCCAGGGACAGACCTGCCGTTTCGTTTCGCGAAAAAATAAAAAAACGGAAGAAACTTCATTGAAATTCTATGCATAAATCGATATAATAGAGTGCAAATTTTATATTATTATAGTAATGCATCCATGTGCTGCCGCTATCGCGGATATTATAAGGAGGAATTATGAATATTTTTCGTGGAGCTTTTACAGCTTTAATTACGCCTATGAAATCTGACGGTCAAATTGACTATGAAGGCTTTAGAAAAAATGTCAAACATCAGCTTTCTGAAGGTATTGACGGTTTAGTTCCTCTTGGTACCACTGCTGAAACTCCAACTTTGGATGAAAAACTTGGCAGTGAAGAAGATAAGCTTATTGAAATTGTTTTTGAAGAAGTTCGCGCATTTGAAAAATCTACTGGCAGAAAAATCCCTGTAATTCTGGGAGCTGGTTCAAATAACACTAAAGATGCTGTAGCTTATTGTGAACGTGCAAAAAAAGCTGGTGCTGATGCTGCTCTTGTTGTAACTCCTTACTACAACAAACCTTCAAAAGAAGGCATTTTCCAGCATTTTGAAGCTGTTTCAAAAGTTGGCATTCCAATTATTGTTTACAATATTGCTGGCCGTACTGGTTTGAATATTCCAACTGATTTGCTTGCACGCATTGCAGAACTTCCAAATATTGCTGGTGTTAAAGAAGCAAGCGGAAGTGTTTCTCAGATGATGGAAGTGATTGGTCAGATTAAAAACAAAAAACCTGATTTTGCTGTTTTATCTGGTGATGATAGTTTGACTTTGCCTTTGATTGCATGTGGTGGTGATGGTGTAATTTCTGTTGCTTCAAATATGATTCCAGCTTTGATGCATGAATTGACTGAATCTGCTTTGAAAGGTGATTTTGTAAAAGCTCGTGAGATTAACTACAGACTTGCACCTTTCTTTAAGGCTGAATTCTGCGACGGAAATCCTACTTCTAT
>CAMEET010000024.1 GCA_945915085.1 uncultured Treponema sp.
AACAGGAAGAACAAGGAGTTGGTAAAGTGTGCAGGGTATGGGAACAGTATGGCGACGAAAGAGAGACTGAAGGAATTAAAAAAGGTAAATTGACTGGTTTGAGAGAAGGAAAACGAGTTGGTTTGAAGGAAGGTAAAAAAGAAATGGCTGCCAGATTTTTGAAAGATGGAACTCTGTCTGTACAAAAGATTGCCGAGATTTCGGGATTTTCTTTGGAGCAGGTACAGAAAATGGCTGAGGAGATTTCACGGTGATGCATAATTAGTATCAAAGTGTTTTCTGCATTATTTTCTTGGTTTTCAAAATCTATTATCAAAATATTCCCTTCATGATTAAAAAAGAGTGAAATTCCACAAACAGGAAGAACAAGGAGTAGGTAAAGTGTGCAGAGTATGGGAACAGTATGGCGATGAAAGAGCCGCCGAAGCAAAAAAAATAGGCATTCTTGAAGGAAAAAATGTTGGTCTGAAGGAAGGTAAAAAAGAAATGGCTGCCAGATTTTTGAAAGATGGAACTCTGTCTGTACAAAAGATTGCCGAGATTTCGGGATTTTCTTTGGAGCAGTTACAGATGTTGGCGGAAAATATTGGGGTGTCTTCTTTATAAATTTAGAAGCAACTATACTCCCCCATCTACAAGTAAACTATTATGGAAATATGTGAAAAAAAAGTTATTTTAAATTGGAAAATTGTGATTTTTGATTCAAATTTCACTAGAAATATGTGAACAACAGTTTTATAATATTATTATGCTTAAACGAAAAATAGATGATTATTTAATTCAGTGGAAAAACAATCCAGACAGGCTTCCTCTAATAATCAAAGGTGCTAGACAAATTGGCAAAACTTTTTCTATTAGGAATTTTGCAAAAACTTATAGAAATTACATCGAAATCAATTTTATTACAGAACCACAATTTAAAACTATTTTTAAAAATGGATATTCACCAGAAGCTATAATAAAAGAAATCACGCTTTTAAAACCTGAATGGTATTTTATTCCAAATGAAACATTAATTCTTTTTGATGAAATTCAAGTTTTTCCCGATTGTACTACAAGCCTTAAGTTTTTTAAGATTGACGGTAAATATGACGTAATCTGCTCAGGTTCACTTTTAGGTATCAATTACAATCAAATTACTTCTGTTAGCGTAGGTTATAAAACTGATTATAACATGCACTCTCTCGATTTTGAAGAATTTCTTTGGGCAAAAGGTTATAGTCAGGAACAAATAGACAACATTCTGCAACACATGATAAATCAAACACCATTTAACGACCTTGAATACAAAGTCTGGATGGATAATTTTATGGAATATGTTACTCTCGGCGGAATGCCGCGTGTTGTCGATATGTTTATAACCAATAAAAATTATTCGGGTACATTGCAGGAACAACAACAGATATTAAAATCCTACGAAGATGACATCACAAAATATGCATTCGGACTTGACAAAGCTAAACTAAAAAATGTTTATAATCACATATCAGTTTTTCTTGCAAAAGAAAATAAACGCTACCAAATTACTAAAGTTGCACCAGGAGCCAGAAATCGAGAATACATAGGAACAATAGACTGGCTGAACGATGCCGGCATCATAAATATTTGCTATTGTCTTGAAAGCCCGGAACTTCCTCTAAAAGGTAATTATAAACCGAATGATTATAAAATTTATTGGCGAGATACGGGTCTCTTAATCGCGTCTCTTGATGAAGAAGCACAAGTTGATTTTAGACAAAATAAAAACTTTAATATCTATAAAGGTGCAATTTACGAAAATATAATTGCTGATGCTTTTGTAAAACAGGGATACGATCTTTATTATTACAAAAATGAAAAATCAACTTTGGAGATGGATTTTTTTGTCAGGGATATGAGAAGTTTAATTCCAGTAGAAGTTAAGGCAAATGATAATGCTACTATTTCGCTTCGTAATCTTATAGAAAAAGAAAAATATTCTGATATTCATTATGGTATAAAGTTCTGCAAAAAAAATATTGGATTTAATGGAAAGTTCTATACGTTTCCTTATTTTTGTTGTTTTTTACTAAAACAATATCTTCAATTTTTTAATCAAATCCATTATTCTAAGCAGATTTAAACTGATAAAACACTTAAAGACTTCATTTAAAAAAATCAGAGCGGACATCACCTAGTCAGTCGCCTTTCACAGCTCACTAACCGTTCGGTTAAAAACTATGCTTTAAAAAATCACCTTTGCAAATCTACCTGTATTAATTTTCCAGCATAGTTTTCAACTCCTGCTAACGCAGGCCTGTTCAAGCCTCGGCACGCTGTTCCACCTCAAACCCTGCAAATTAAGCACTCAGCTGGCGAAAGCACGTTCTGTAAATCACCTAACACCTTATAAAACAGGGACTTTTAAAAAACACAAAAGACTAAAAGTCGCTAATGTCTGTCCCTGTGTCTGTCCCTATTTTTACTTTTCATTTCAAAAAAAAAGAAAAAAATGAAAAATTGTTCAATAATTACGTATAAAATCGTAAGGTTTGGTACATATTATATATAGAAGATTGTTCAGGCGCGGATTTTCCATGTACACCTTGCACACCGGACTTTCTTCAATTTTTTGACAGGACTTTACGAATGGAAAAAAGCATTTTTGACACTATCGACCCCAGAATGCTCGAGAGAATCAGAGCTTTCCGACTTATGGATGATGATTTTATGACAATTGTCTTTTCCAGTGATCCGAAAGCTGCCGAATTTCTTTTGCGGATTATTCTCGAACGCGATGACTTGACTGTAAAAAGCTGCATGAGTCAACAGGAAAAAAGAAATCTTTATGGACGTTCTGTAATTCTCGACATTATTGCAGAGGACACCGAACACAAACTTTACAATATTGAAATTCAACGTTCTGACAAAGGGAATTCTCCGAAAAGAGTTAGGTATAATGCTGCTATGATTGACAGTCACACTTTGCACAGAGGAAAAGACTTTACAGATTTACCTGAATTGTATATTATTTTTATAACAGAACATGATTATTTAAAACTCAAAAAGCCGTATTACAAAGTCAAAAAATATTTTGATGTTACAGACAAAAATGGACAAAAAATTGCGTACGATGATGGAATAAACGTCATGTATGTAAACGGAACATATCGCGGCAACGATGCTATCGGAAAGCTGATGCACGATTTTTGCACACCAAATGCCGATGATATGTATTATGCAGAGATAGCAAAAAGAGTGAAATTCCACAAACAGGAAGAACAAGGAGTTGGTAAAGTGTGCAGGGTATGGGAACAGTATGGCGATGAAAGAGCCGCCGAAGCAAAACAGATTGGCATTCTCGAAGGAAAACAGGAAGGTATAAAAGAAGGCAAGCTTGTTGGTCTGAAAGAAGGTAAACTTGTTGGGCTGAAAGAAGGTGAAAACACAGGAAAACAAAAAATGGCAATCAGCCTTTTAAAAGATGGCACATTGTCTGTTCAAAAAATTGCTGAAATTTCTGGGTTTTCAGTGGAACAGTTGCAGATGATGGTTGATGAAATTTCACGGTGATGCATAATAAATATCAAAGTGTTTTCTGCATTATTTTCTTAGTTTTCAAAATCTATTATCAAAATATTCCCTTCATGATTAAAAAAGAGTGAAATTCCACAAACAGGAAGAACAAGGAGTCGTGGTACGTGCAAAAATTTGAATTATATTGTTAGTTAAGTTAGCACGTACCCCGAGTTTTTTAACGCTAGCGCTAAAACTCGAAAAAAAAGTATCGAGAGGTAAAACTATGTGCAGAATTTGGGAACAGTATGGCGATGAAAGAGCTGCCGAAGCAAAAAAAATAGGCATTCTTGAAGGAAAAAATGTTGGTCTGAAAGAAGGGAAACGTGCTGGATTGAAGGAAGGTAAAAAAGAAATGGCTGCCAGATTTTTGAAAGATGGAACTCTGTCTGTGCAAAAGATTGCCGAGATTTCTGGATTTTCTTTGGAGCAGGTACAGAAAATGGCTGAGGAGATTTCTCGGTGATGATTTCTTATGTACTTGCCAAAAGTAATCTGCTTTTTTGAGGACTGTTCTTTTTAGTTTTGTACAGTTTGAAAACTTTGCTGAAATGGCAAACAAAGCCTTCACCAACGAATTCTGAAATTTTGTGGTGAAGGCTTTGCTTTTTATTTCATTTGAGCGGTTTCGATGGTGTCGCTTGATGAGCCATATTTAATTGCATAACCTAGAACTGGATTTTTTGTTCCATTTCCAAATATCTGACCATTCGAAGTTGAACTATAACCACTAGCAGTATTTGAAGTTCCTGAAGTACCTGTTGTTGAGACTTTTATCACTCCATTATTATTTTTCCAAACTCCAATGTTAATGTCGTTGTGCTGATTACTCTGCATTTCCACTACTCTGTCTGTTGGAACTACAGAAATTTCCCACTTACCTGTAACTTCATCATTTTTTGAACCGTCAATAGTACCACTTAATGAAGAACCTACAAAACGTGCATATTTTGGTTTGATACAGCTTGTTGCATAATAACCAATAAATGGAATTGCCTTTCCATTTTCAAGTGCAACATCTAGAGTAAGATTAGAACCTACAACACCGTTACTGTCTACAACACAGGTTGTAAAACTACTTTCATAACTTGGAGCATAAGCGTAAACAAGGTCAAGATTTACAGGGTCATACGCTGCAATATGGATGCCACCATTTTTATCCACAGCAATCTTACAGTATTCTCCTGCATTATCGTAATCTTTTCTTGCAAAAACAGGCACAGGTGTGAACCAGCCCGTAGTTCCGTCAGCTGCATTATAAGTTCCACTACGATTTGTAAGAGGAGTTGTGTTATAACTGTAATAAAGAGTTCTGGCATTTGTGTCATACCAGGTAATTACAACTACATCATTTGCTGCTGTTGTACCTGGAACAACACCAAGTGAAACATATTCACCGGCACCATAACCTGTTACTCCATTACCGGCAACAATATTAACTGTGGAATTTCTATATTTATAAGGACTCTTTTCCTTATCAAAATCTACAAAATCACCTAATTCACGTACAATTTTCGCATATACAGGATTCTTTGGATATCTAAAAGCACCATTTTCGCTCAATTCGTATTCATTATCTCCAAATCCTTTTGGGAAAGGTCTTTGTACAACATTACCCCTCTTTACATGGAAAGCAATTTTACCAGAACCGTCATCATAATATCCATTTAATGTATAAACTGCTTTACTTCCATTACTAGCTTCTACCGGATTTCCATTTTCATCACAAATTATTACATAATCACCATCTTGTATTAGTGTTGTAGGTTTATCAATCCAAACGCCACTCCAACCTCCTTGTCCTGCGTTATCTGCATACAATATTTTACAAACAAATCCGTCTGCATTTAATATTTCATTATTATCTTTATATTGCTTTCCAGCTTTAAACCTAAGTTCATCATTCATAGCATCGTAATAAGCAAGGTAAAGATTTGTTTTTCCGTCATGTACTGAGCTTGCAAGGCTCGGAGAGCGAATTCTCTGCTTATCGTAATAATTAGTATTATCATTTTGATTTGATTTTGTGCCTTTCATACCAATAGATTCAAGGCGCCTTGAATGAGTATTTGAATAAGAACCTTCATCGTTTTTTCCTGACAGTCCCCATTTACTACTCATAAGCTGGAATTTATCTGCATGATCGGAGTTTATATCTCCACCAGCAGCAACGCCCCAGGAATTTCCTGCATCATCATAAGTAAATCCTACTGATGTAAAGAAGTCGTAACTTCCCATCCAGTACTGATATGAGTAATCCTCAGTAGTTTGACTTCCACCCATACTGAAATAAAGCGGACCGTTTACGAAGGCAAAGCCTATTTTGCCGTCGGTCGGGCGGATTTTCATTACTGGCTGCTCGATTTTTCCGCTGATTGGTACGGCGGCAGCACTGTTGAATTGCCATACATCAAATATGATGTCATCAGTAAGTCTGTTGTTGTTTGCATTGTTCGGCTGTCTGTTGTAAGCATATTGAACTTTTTCATCATATGAGCTGGAATCTGAAATAGTACCAGAATACGAACCTTTTGCATTATTATCGTTTAAATTGTTCAGAGTAGGAATGTTATTTACACTCAGAGAATATTTTGCAGATTTGCCACCTGTAGTTGAATCATCTGCTGTTTTCAAAGAAGAAACAACAAGTGTCGTCTTATCTCCTAAATTGAAACCTGTGAATTCAACAGTCTCTGCAGAACCAGTTACTTTACTTTGAGTTTTTGTTACAATTCTAACAGGATAGTGTCCCAAAGCTGTTCTGTCAAATTTCGATGGAGTTTTCTTATCCAGAGTTGACAAACTAGTATTTACCCCTGTGATATACGGAACAATATCCATTTTGTAATATGCGGTTGGAACCGCTGCTGTTGTTTGTGTAGTGCCGATGTTGCTATATGATGTATTTCCTGAAACTGAAATTTGTGTATCATCATCAATTGGTGTAGTATCAGTTCCACGAGCATCGACTGCAAAAACTGTAATCGCTTTGTCTAAATCAGCTGTTTTTTCAATAAATGAAGTATCAACTGTAAGTTCCCATTTAATATCGTGTCCGTCTGTGGAAGCATTATCTTCTATGATTTTACAAGACCATCCAGTACCACTTTCCTCTGTCCATGTTGAATTTATATATTCAGAAATTTTTGTATAATTTTTCAAACCTGAATGTGTATCAAATTTTGCATACAGTTCTTTCAATCTGATATTGTCACTTGCTGTACCGCGAACTATGATTGTTCCAGAAACTTTTGGATCATTGCCCAAAGCAGTTTTTGGGTCATCACCCACAGCAGTTTTTGGGTCATCACCCACAGCAGTTTTTGGGTCATCTACCAAAGTAGTTGTGATACTCTCTGTCAAATCATCTTCAAGTTCGATGTGTCCCAAAGCTTTTCCATTATCCCAAGCAATACTGTTTTCAGACGGAGACTTTCCTTTCCAGAAGAACGGTAATATATTTGCATTTGGAACTGTTTCATCAAAATAATCTACATCCAAAGCAATGCGCATAGTTGCAGAAAGTCTTCCTTTAGTACCTGGTTGTGTTCCTGTAGTATCTGGTTGTGTATTGTGCCATTTTTCACAGCCCTCTGTGCTGTCATAAATAACATATTCAAACCAATACAAACCATTATTTGAAATTTTTCCAGTTTCTGTTCCAAAATTTTCAGTAGTAAATGGAATACCATTTGATGTTTCATAAGACTCTACATATTCAGAATCTTCCTGGTCAGATTGCATAAAATCTTCACCCTGATCTTGTCCGCTTCCGAGTGTATTTGATTCATATCCTTCAATTTTATAACCTGATCCTGCAATAAATTCTTCTCTTGTACCAATCTTGTAACTATAATACAAATCACCGTTTCCTCCCACAAGTTCAGGATAGAATTTTGTATTATCGCGGATTGTCATGAATCCACTTACAGAATTTGAATTGTAATCATTGCCGTTATTTGAAACAATCAGAGTATCTGTAACTTCTTTTGATTTTTTTACATAATTTCCGTCAATCTTATATGTTTTTTCTTTATAGAATTTAGTTTCCGATTCACCACTATCCTCCTTTCCATTTCCGTTGTAATCTGTCCAAACTCTTACACCAGCCAATCGAGGAGCATTATTTGCAATGGAAACAGTTTTTTGAGAATCATAATCTGTTACAGTAACTCCAGCTAGACTTTGATTTTTACTATTTGAAGTAACCACACCATGTGCTGTATTTCCAGCTTTGTCAAATGCAACATAATGAATTTCAATTTCACCATCAGGGACATTTCTTGAGTTTACTGAACCACTCCAGATTGTACGATTTCCTGTTGTTGAAACAGTTTCAATCATATTATCCCCATCATCATCAGGGCTGTCTGTATAATATCCATTTTTCTTGTTTCCTTTTGATCCTGCAGATTCTGCTCCTGAATGATCCACAACATGACCAATTGCAAAATAGATACTATTTCCCACAAATTCTGTAGATGGATTTCCTTCCAACGTAATTGTAGTACCATCTGCCTTTTTGATTCTATATATAGTTTCACCAATTTTTGCAATTCCACCAGTATGTGCATTAACATTTTCTGCTTCGATAGTTACTGTTCCACCGCTTATCTTAGAAATACTGCTTGAAACCCAATACAAACCGGTATTATCCTGAGTAACAGATTGAGAAATTCCAGTCATAGAATTATCATAAGCAAGTTTGTTTCCTGTTTCATTTTTTCCAAGATATGAGTCATAAACATAATGATAACCTTCAGTTGTACGTTTAAAATAGAATACTACACGTTCAAATCCACTGTCTCCCTCATTTACAGAAGATTTAATAGTATAGAATCCATTTTCATTCTGCACTTTCTTTGAAATCTTATAGAATTCATCAGTTGGTTGTGCAAGAACTGGAGCTTTGTTATCGTATTTTATATTAAATGTTCTAGTAGACACTTTTCCTTCTATATCAGTAGAATCAAGTTTATATTCTATTGTACCAGCAGCATCAGGACTGTCATTTCCAATTTCATATTTTACTAAATATCCATGTGTCGATTTTTCACCATTTGTCCAAGTTTGTTGAGCAGAACTAGATTTGATATCGTTTGAATTTATAGTCAATGTGCTGATTCCAGATTCATCTTCAACACTTCCAACTAAATACCATTTTCCTTTCAGCCACATTCCGTCTGTATATTCCACAGATGCTTTTACTGTATTATCATCATTATACTGATATAAATAGAATGGAACAGACGAACCGATTTTTGGTGCATCTGAATCAACATCAAAAATGAACGGTTCTGTAGGTTCACTTGTATTTCCATCGACATCGACCGCATAAAAACGTACTGCAACTTTATTGTTTGGCACACTTGGATCAGATTCATTTACTTTTTTTCCATTTAGCTCGCCATATTTATTAAGTGCAATATTCCAAGAAAGACTAGTTCCAATGAAAATAGCCTTTGTGGTTGTTGTTTTTTGGTTCGATTGTGAAACACGTGAATTTATAAATTCATAAGGATTATCTTGATATTTTCCTTTCCACCATTGACCATCTGTAATATCAGTTCCATCTGGGGATTTATGAGTATTGCTCCATGGCTCAAAACTGCTACCATTATATTGAGGGTCTATTTCAATATAAAGTCCTTTAATTGTTTTGTCATCTTCTGCTGATCCACTGAAACGAATTGTTCCACTTTGTGTCTTTTCTTCTTTAGTTGGAGAAAGTAAAGTAATTACAGGTATGTCCCCCTGTGGATCCACTTTCAGAACAAAGGGGTCTTCATCATTTGAATTTCCCAAAGAGTCTGTAACCCTGAAATGGAAATAGAAAGGTTTAATTTTTGTATATTTTGTTGTAGAGTTTTTATAGACAATTGCACCAGAGTTATTTTTTTCGATATTTTCGCTTTCTCCATAAAGATCAATAAATAAATCTTTTGGAATTCCAAGATGTGTGTATTCATCTTGATTTGAAGTATCTCCATCAAAATAAGCGCGCCAAGTCATAGCCGTAGAACCTTTAAGTTCTTTTGCATTCTTCCAGTCTTCTGAAGTTGGTTCATTTTGGGAATCAGTCGGCAAGATTTCAACTTTTGTTCCCACATCTCCTTCGTTAATCATACCTTTCAAAAGGAAACTGCTACGAATCTGTTCATTTGATGCATGACTGTCAACAGTTATTGATGGAGCTGAGTTATCAATGTTCAGCGAAATTTTACTTATTGTTTCTCTGATGCCGTCAGAAACAGTTACAATCACTTGTCGAGTTCCGGTTTTAAAACCTGTTACATCAAATTCATGAGAGAAACTTGTATAAGTCAATCCATCAGAACGTGGAGCATCTTCAGGACTACCATCTATCACTGTCACTGTTGCTTTGTGTAAATTATCACCTTCTGAACCTTTATTACCTTCTGAATCTTCATCTCCATCCACAAATGGAATTTCAAAAGTAACAGATTCAATTCCATTTACATCGGCAGCACTTTGTTCCAATGTAAATTTAGCATGAGATAAATCGCCACCAAAACGTTGACTTGAAATTGCAGTACTCCATTGTGGTGTAGCGGCATTTTTGAAACGAACTGAATCTACAGCAGGATTTGTAGTATCGATTTTTAAATAAAGAGGAGAATCTTCAGAATCGTTCGTAAAGCCTTCAAGTTTCGGGGATTCTAGAGAAGATGTAGATTTCGTCACAAATTCCTTATCGGTTGCATCTTTTATCTTAAAGAAAACAGTCTTACTTCCATCTTCTAAGGCAAAATTAAATGAACTATTAGAAAGTTCAATTTTAGTCCAATTTGATTGATTATCTATTGAATAGTAAAGTTCTTTAATAGTGCCATCATCATCGGTAATTAAACCGTATATTGTTTTATCTTGGAAACCAATAGGATAGTTTACATCCATATCATTATTGATTTGTAGATTTGTAATAGTGATTATTGGTCTGTCTGTATCCTGGTCAATTTCAATCTCAATAGCATTTCCATCAGAATATGCGTTCGTTGCATTTTCATTATTACCACCAGAGTTACCTACATTTCCAGCTTTATCTGTTGCTACGCCACGTAATTTTATCTTCTTTGTTTCCGTAGTATTACTAAACTTTGTAGTATCAAATTTTGCCGTCCACTCGGAATTTGTTAATGTAACTGTTGCATTCGGATCTTTTTCGGTTAAATCCTTCCATGTACTGCCACCATCCTCTGAATATTCCAATTTAACACTGTTTGGATCCAGCTCATTATTGTCAGTAGCTGTTCCTGAGAGGGTGATTGTCTTATTAACTTGAATGCCTGTTTTTTTAGCTGAGGTGTCAGATGGCTTATTTATTTTTACAGTAGGATATAAATAATCATACTTAATTGTAAATAATTCAAATTCTTCACTCTTATTTCCAGCTTTATCTGTTACAACTGCTTTGACTGTTCCGCCTGCTATTTTTTCTTTAGGAATAGTTATAGTGAATTCTTCTTGACCTTCTTCGCTCGTCGTTTTTGAAATTATTGTTCCAGAATTGTATTTACTTGAACCAATTTTCACAATCTCAATAGCATAATAATCAAGTCCTGTATAAGTAGTACCTTCACCCTCACCATTATAGTCTGATGCAGTTAACACAAGCTTAATATCATTACTTCCATTTGTCAGTTTTTCTGTTGAGGAATTCCAAGTTTGATTAACTCCATCTACTGATACAAGTTTTAGTTCGTTTGGAGCTTTTGAATCTATCATATAGCTACGAGAGTATAAACCTGATTCGTTACCTGCGTAATCTGTTGCTCTAAAATAAATTGTGTTTAAACCCTGCGTTTTTAAATTTTCAACATTTCCTCTCCATGCTGTTTTACTAGAAATCATAAGATTATGAGCATCTTCAAAATTATTATCCAATGAATACTCTATTTTTTCTATTCCAGAACCATCATCTCCCATTGTTCCTTCAAAAGATAAAGTTTCTTTGTTATACCAGTTATTTATAGCTGTATTCGTAATTTTAATTGTATCAATAGTTGGAGATTTAGTATCCACTAAAACACTCAATGTTTCTTCTGTAGTTTTTCCTGCAATATCTTTTGTAACAACTTTTATTGTGTGTTTACCGTCTGCTAGATTCAGTTTTGAATTGTTATTATTACCAGCTCCAACAACAAATGTAACATCAAAATTTTCACTCTCAGGTTTATCTTTAGGACGCTCACTTTCAAATACTTTCTCATATCTAGACTGTTCCTCATTATCTACAAATACTTCCACTGAAACGATTTCATTTGTATCCCAAACTTTTCCAGATACAGAAATAGCTTCATTTGTCGTTGTTTTTGATAATTCCTTCAATTCCAATTTTGGAGCAGATTCATCATAATAGAATGTACTTGTGGTAGATTTTTGATTTCCCAGAATATCTTCTGCGGTTATAGTAATTGTATATGTTCCTTCCTTATCATCACTACAAAGTTCAAAATTTTCTACTTTTATGATTTCACCTGTTACTGTCAAACTATCATTTTTAATAGGTTGTGTTTCAGACTCAGGCTGACCATTATAAGTTCGAGAAATAGAATATGTAACTTTTTTTGTGTCGACTTTTGAGGTTTCATCTCTAACAGAAGCTTTCAATGAAATTGTATTTTTTCCTACAGAAGTGCCAGCTCCTGGAGAATCAATTTCAATTACAGGTTCTTTTGAATCATAACACAGCGTATATTTAAGTGGGGTTTCTTTATCAAATTTATCTTTTGCAGTAATTGTGAGTAATTTAGATTTGCCTTCCTCTAATTTGCTTTTTTCTATTGTGTAAGATTTTTTAATATTTTGAATTCCATTGTCAGAAATGACAGTTCCTTCTAATTCTACATCTCCAAGCAAAACTTTTGTTTCAGCCAATCCATAGCTATCTTTAAAGTCAACAGTAAAAGTAAAATCACCATTGAAATAAATTGTTGAAGATTCTTGGTGTGCGGTATTTTTATCACTCGCACTTTCCCAATCAAAAGTTACTGCTGGGTAATTAAAATCCACATCAAAAGATTGTTTTTTTAGCTCACCAACATTGCCTGCTTGATCTACCGCACAAACATAAAGGTCATAACTTCCTTCGCATAATTTATTATCCTGTTGAGTAACACCAGAAACTAACTCTTTATCAAATGACCATTTTGTTCCAGAAATAACTGCCTTTTCCCAGCCATTATCGTTTGAAATATCTGGACGTTCTCCATACTCAAAATTACGAGCTCCTATCTTGTAATAAACATATAATAGATTTTTCTCGTCAAAAGTTCCTTCAAATCTATATGATTCTGAGTTTATGGAATCTTTTCCTGTTCTTCCCACAGGATTTGTTATCTCCACAGTAGGAGCTGTGTTATCATATATAATTTTATTGATTTCCTCTGAAGCAGTATTTCCCACTGAATCTGTAACTTCAAATGTATAAGAATACGTTCCCTCTTGTGGTTTTTCTTGTATCCAATTTCCGTTCTCATATGAAGCTAGAGGAAGAGGAATTGTTTCTGTACTTTCTTTTCCATCAGAAAATTCTTTTGTACATTCAACTTTTTTATTCTCACCTTTTGTTGAAGTATGTGTCTGCGTAACTTTCAAACTTCCTAATTTGTAACTATCTTTTATTGTAACATTAGCTTCTGTTCCTTCAGAATTTATGAAAGCTGGAATTTTTGATTTATCAATATCAATTACAGGATTCTTTTTATCATAAACAAAAGATTTTGACTCTGTAGAAGAATTACCAACATAGTCTGTTACTTTCAATGTTACATCAATCTTACCTTCTTCATTAAACAACTCTTTTAACGCATTATTTTCATCTTCAGTATTAAAACTTATATCCTGGAACCATGAATCTGCAACGTCCGGAGATATTGTTGCAAATTTTCCTTCTCTTGAAAAAGTCAATTCTATTGATTTTATGCCCGAACCTTTATTATCAGTTACTTTTCCTGTAATTGTGGCACTACCTAATTTTGTAGCCTCTTTTCCAGGTAAGTTAAACTTATCTTTATCAATTTCAGGAGCGTCTTTATCTACTTTTGCTTCAAATGTTACTTCATTACTTTTCTGACCATTGCAATCAATAACATAATAAACATATGATGCTGTTTCAGTTGGCTGAAACGTATCTGTATATACATTATTATTTGAATTTTCTGGAACTTTTCCAAGTTGTACTGGTTCAATAGTTTCCTGGCTGCTTTTTTGTTTTCTATAAACTGTAATAGGGAATTCTGTTGACTCAATTGATATTTTATTTGCGTAACTGCCGCCAGCATGAATCCATCCGTCATTCTCCGTATCATTATCATCTGTGATATCTTTAGATTCTACAGTGATTTTAGGAGCAGGATTCATTGCTTTGAGCATAAATTCTTCTGAAAAAGGTGTTCCGTTATTAATATCATACACTTCAAGTTTATATTTATAATATCCAGCTTTTTCTGGAAGAGTAAATTGATAAGAAAGTAAGATTTCATTTGTGCTTCCTTCTTTTGGATAACGGAAATTTATATCTTCATCGACATTGTCTTCATCATTAAATTTATATAAACTGATGTGATCTACACCATCATCTTCTTTGACAGTGAATGTAACTGTACCTCCAGCAGAAATTCGGTTTAATGTTGTATCTTCATTATTATTGATAGAATTAATTTCTTTCAAACTGAAATCAATTTTACTATTTTCAACAGTTGGAATATCTGTACTTTGATCAATAAAATAATCATTAAATTCTTTTACACTTTTGTTTCCAGCTCTATCATAAACTGTAACTTTAATTTTCAAAGGTGTATTGTCTGGGAACTTTGTAGTATCTATAGTCAAAGATTCAGTAATGTTCGAATCCTTGCGCTCGGAGATGATTTTTTCTGTTTTGTCACCTGCTGTGAATTCATAAACAGGTCGTTTTTCTTCTGATTCAGTTTCAATAAACGAGAAATCATCTGAAAGCTGGAAAGTAAAGGTTGTCTTTGCGTTTAAATTCTTTTTTTCATTTCTTTCAACAACAGGTGAAACAGTTGAAAGAACAATCACAGGATTATCACAGTCGTAGTTGATTGTTTTTGTACGAGGAGAACTGTTTACTCCTGCACATGAAGAAATAATGTCTATTTCATGATAACCACTGGTATTTGCCGATTCTCCAGTAATACCAATTTCTGTTTCAAAATTATAGAATATTTTCTTTGTTTCAGGATCTTCTTTTCCTTCGGACTCCTTAAGCGTGATTGTTTGTAATACAGTGGAACCTTCTTTTATGGTAATAACAGGAGCATTAAATTCTACACTTGTTGTACCAGCAATCTTGATTTTACCATCTTTAAGCAAGTTTACGGAAGTTTCCACAGGCTGTAAAATTGTAAGAGTAGGAGCTTCTCCACTACTTGAACAACAGAAACCATATCCCAAACTTGAATTTGCAACTACAGAATTATTCTTTTGATCAGTTCCGTCAACACCAAAAAGATAATACTTTCCAATTGACAAACCGGCTGATTTTCCAATAGGAGTAATAAATTTATACGTACTTCCGCTTTTTGAATTTACGGTTGTCGGATAGATTTTTGTTGTGGAGATAGCATTTCCGTTAACATCACATTCCAAGAAATAAACTTTTAAACTTTCAGAATCAAGAGGAATATTATCAAGACCTGGAGATACTTCAATAACTACTTGAGATTTATTTGAAATATCATATTTTCCATTTGATAAATCAATCTTTCCATTTTCATCTTTTTCAAGACCATCTTTTCCAGATACACTAAAAGTCGGATTATTTGCTGGATTTAAAGAGAATGAACCAGTGTTAACAACATTCTTTTCCAAAGTTGATTTTACCTTTGCTATGAGGGAATTAGTTTCGGCACTTCTTGAACTTTCTTTTTCAAGACCGTAAACTCCACTTAAAATGTGGTAAACATCAGTAATTTTCACTTCTCCTAACACAGCAGTTGCTATGTCTTCATAAAGATAATAAATAGATGTTTTATTTCCTTTTAAATCTTCTGGAGTCTGTGTTCTGTCATAAGGATAATATACAGCACCATCATAAGCTACAACTTTACAATAAAAGTTTTTCTGTCCTGATTTTTGAGTTGAGCCATATATTTTGGAATAGTCAGTTTCAACATTTTCTTTGAATTCAGCTACATCCAGATTGATTGAATTTGGAACATTTGAAAGAGGAACAGTGTGCAAAAGTGTAGTACATTCCTTATCTGCATAAATTTGAACTTCAATCAAGCTGACATTATTATCATCTGCAGCCTGTCCTTCCAAAGTAAATTTCTGACCATAAGAATCTACCTGAAGTGCATCATCTTTTGTAGAAGGTCGCTGTAATACTATAACTGGAGCAGTATTGTCTATGGCAAATTGTACAGTTTTTGTAGTAGTATGCTTTCCGCCATCGGTAATATCTACCTGCGCAATATAATTTCCATCAAGTACAGTATTAGCAGAATCCTGTGGATTGATTATACAATTCCATGTATTAGGAGAATCGTCATTTGATTCAGCAAAATTTGCCTGATATTCTATTTCACTTCCTTTGCCATCCGTTCGGGAAAGTTTTACGGTTACAGTTTCAATTGTACCGTCATCTGACCATGTACCACCAATTTTAAAAGCACCACGAATTATAGCATCAGGAGAGGGATTTTGGATTTCTAATTGAGGTGCTTCGGTATCGACCGATGCTCCAAGTCCAATTTCACAAGACAGGAAAAAGATTGAACTTAAAATCAAGATAAAAAAAGTTTTTAAGATGTTTTTCATATATTCTCCATTAAAAACACCGCGTTAGCGGTAGCGCACGGAGGCGCTAAATCCAAGTTTATGAAGTGCAATGCACGAAATAAACTTGAGTTATAAAAATTACACGGATGTAATTTTTATAACACCTCCATTAAAAACACCGCGTTAGCGGCAGCGGTAAAATATTTTATATTTAATAAAAAAACAATTCTCCACTTTTTAGTTTCGGAATATTTTGGAAAAAACTTTAATTTGGATATTCTACAAGACTAATAAAAACAGACATGATTGGAGGAGAAAGGATTTGCAGATACAAAAACCATGTAATTTTTTAGAATACCTGCCCGTTTCGTTGTACGAACAAATTAGAGCTACAAAAACGTCCTTAAAATTATATTTTATGATTTTTTTTCTGTCAATGATTTGAATTTTTTGTGATTTTTGTGAATGAGACTGATTTTGTATCATGAGAGGAAAGTAAGGTCTGTCCCCCTCTTAACAGATTCATCACGAGCCAAAGCACGTTAAAAAAAGGTCAGACCTCATTTTTTCCGAGTTTTAGCGAAGCGTTAAAAAACTCGTGGCTCGTGCAAACAGAACATTCATTGGTGTGTAAGTATTCAGCACGAGCCAGGGACAGACCTCGAATATTGACCTCGAATATTTTCGCCAGTTTGAAATGTCTGGTGCAGGTTGTAATTTTAGCAGCGTACCGAGCGTGGAGCCGCCGCCTCTGGCGGGTCTGAAAGACCGAAGCGATAGCGGAGTGGCGGAAGGCGACTGACTAACTGCACTTTGCTGAAAAAAAAGGAGCAGACCTTGTTTTTTCTTAAATATATAGAACAAAACCGCTTTTTTTGGTATATTCTTTTTCGTGTATTTCAATGGAACTTGTGTGAAAATCACAGACTGAATGCGCAACGGTAACAAAAGTATTTTATGCAAAATTGACACAGTCACTGAAAGGAATTTTGGGAAGACTTATTTTGCATCTTTTTCATTGTTTTCATTTTTTGATGGAATGGATGGCGATAAAAAAGGCTTTTCAAGTCCGGAAACTTTGGTACACGCTGCATTTTTTGCATAACTTCCGTATGGAAAGTTAATCTTTTTTTTTTGAAGATTGCGCAGTTTCGATCTTCGGAGATTATAATGTTTCACAACAAATTTTCTCGTTTTTTAGCCGTTTTCATAACGGTTGTGTCTTTGTGTGCTTTTGGCTGTAAAACACAGCCTGAAGAAGTTTTTATTTCTGATCTTTACGGAAAATGGGCTTCAAGTTTTGGCGAAGTTTATGAAATCAGTAAAGATTCTTTCAAAAATTATGGAGAAGGATGGAGTGCTTACGAAGGCAATTCCCTTGAAATCATACCAAATGATGATGGTAAATCTGGCACTATTTTTCTCAAATACACTGTTTCAAAGAATCCTGATCCTGATAAGTCTTACAGCAACACTGCGCCTGATGTTGGAAAATGGTATGCTGTAAGTTACAAAAATCTGACAAAAAACTCGGTAAGCCTCTCTGGTGCTTATAAATCTGACGGTAAAACTTCCACAGAAACTTTAGAAGAAGCAAAAGAAGAATTCACAGTAGCAAACGGATATTTTGATTTTTATTCTGAATGCACAAAATATGAATAATGAATAACTATTTTTTTAGGATTTGCACTTTTTTTTGTGTATTTCTAATTTCCGGTAATACAATTTGTTTTTCTCAAGACTTTGACCAAATTCAAGATAAGAACACGATTGTTTTGCCGGAAATCACTACTTACATTCCATCATCTCTAGAAAATAAAATTACGATAAAAAGTGAACAGATTCAAAAAGAACATTATCAAAATATTTTGCAGCTTTTAAGCGACTATTCTGTTCAAATTCTTTCCTACGGAGATTACGGGCTTGAGCAAAAACCTTCAATAAGGGGATTTACAGATGAAACGGTGCGTGTTGTCATCGACGGAGTTTGTATGAACAATCCTCAAACAGGGACATTTGATTTTTCTACTATTAATATGAATAATATAGAAGAAATCAGAATTGTAAAAGGCGGATACAACGAAGGAACAGAAGATGAAGGTGCGGTTGGCGGCGTTATCTACATCACAACAAAAAAGAATTTTGAAAAAAACAT
The DNA here is from genome assembly GCA_945915085.1 of uncultured Treponema sp. GTDB lineage: Bacteria > Spirochaetota > Spirochaetia > Treponematales > Treponemataceae > Treponema_D. Next base: position 18,458 of record CAMEET010000024.1, read on the forward strand.
TATTTCTGACACAAAAATCAAAACTTTTTTTAATCCGCAGACTCCGCTTGATTTGATTTCACAGAATTTTCAATTCTCCATTCCATTCAGTCAAAATATTTTTGCGAATTTTGATTTAGCTGCAACAAAAGCCGAGAATAATTTTCAAGCAAATAATTCGAAAGTGTACGATGCCCATTCAAACGCCAATGTAACTTCATATTTTGGAAACGGAAATTCTTTTAGCATATCTGATATTTCATATCTGGGTTTCAAAAATCTGCCTGGTCCTGAACACTCTAAAAATCTGGAAAAACAGCAGGATTTTCAGAATAAACTTACGCTATCTCTTTTTTCTCCAAATGTCAGTCCAATTTTCACTCTCAAAAGCAATTTATCGTGGAATTATTCGCAGCGTTTTTATCAAAGCAAAACAGAAAAGAGTGAACACAAACTCAATGATTTTTCGCTTTCCACTTTTTTTGATTTTTTTACAGTGAAAAAATTTAAACAAAAAGCGGGATTCACTATCGATTATGTTTACCTTGACTCCACGAACACCGGCAATCGTCAAAATATTTCGTTTACAGCAAAAGAAACCTCACAGATTAAGTTTAACAATTTGATAAGTTTAAACATTCCTTTTGGTTTTAAATTCAGCAATAAAAACTTTGCCCTGCTCCCAAAACTTGCACTTTCTTTTGATTTCAAGGGAATCACACAAAAGCTACCGCTGCAAATCATAATAAACGCATACAAACTCACCCAATTTCCAACTATGGACGACCTTTACTGGAAAGGCTCGAATTTTTCAGGAAACGAAAATCTAAAGCCGGAAACAGGTTACGGTTCTGAAGTTTCGTTCAACTTTAATTTTCCAAACGCAAATAATTCTGGAAATCTTCTTTCCCTCAATTTTTTCACTGTTTATTATGAAAACAAAATTCAGTGGTCATATAACAATAATTTTTGGCAGCCACAAAATGTTGCAAGTGCTTTTTATTTTGGAATTGATTTTTCTCTGGCAGCCAGTCTTTTTCAAAATCATCTGAACTTTTCTTTGAACGCAGAGTATCTTTACACAAAACTTCTGGACAAAACAAACAAACTAACCTACGGTAAAAAAATAATGTGGACACCAGATTTTACATGTTCTGCTCAAGTTTCTGTGAATTTTACAAAATGGAATGCGGGTTTTTGTGCCACATACACAGGAAAACGCTACATTTCAAATTTGAACATAAGTTTTTTAGAACCTTACGTATTGCTCTCGCTGACAGCAGAATTCCACCCAAATAAAACAATAAATCTTTACTTTCGCGGAGACAATCTTTTAAACACAAAATATGAATCCATCGAAAACTACAAAATGCCGGGAATTAATGCAACTTTTGGCGTAAAAATTCTATTTTAAAAAAATTTATAAAACTTGAACTCTTTATTTTCTTCTCACTTCAAACTGATTATCCAGGTTTTTTGGTTTTGATTCATTGAGTTTTTTATATTTTTTGTAAAGTTCAGCCTGAGCTTGATATTTTTCAGAAGAATCAGATTCTTGTGAAACAGGTTCCCACGAACCGTTTTGTTTGAGTTCCATAGCATTTGTATTATCTGCAAAATAACTGTCCAAAATAGATTTCACGTCATCAAAAGCTGCTTTTTCCAAAATCGGAAACATAAGTTCAATTCTTCTGTCTAGATTTCGACTCATCCAGTCCGCACTTGAGCAGTAAAGTTCAGGATTTCCTGCATTCTGGAAATAAAAAATTCTCGAATGTTCAAGATATCTGTCAACGATAGAAATAACTTTTATGTTTTCGCTCAAACCAGGCACTCCCGGAACAAGCATACAAATTCCACGGATATTCAAAAGCACTTTTACTCCAGCCTGACTTGCTTTATACAAAGCAGAAATCACTTCTTTATGTGTAAGACTGTTCATTTTTGCAATGATAAGACCAGGCTGTTCAGACGTACTTCGTTCAATTTCCCTCTGAATCATATTCAGAATTCTGGATTTGATTGTAACAGGAGCCATTCCAAGACAGTTCATTTTTTGAATTGTTGAATATCCTGTCACAAGATTAAAAAACAATGTTGCATCATTGGCAATCTGAGGATTTGAAGTAAAAAGTGATATATCCGAATATAGTTTCGCAGTTTTTGGATTGTAATTTCCAGTTGCAAGATGAACGTAACGGCGAATTGTATCACTTTCACGACGAATTACCATCAAAATTTTTGCATGAACTTTCAAATTTTTTAATCCATAAATTACAGTAACGCCAGCCTGCTCAAGTTCATTTGCCCATGCAATATTTCTTTCCTCATCAAAACGAGCTTTTAATTCCACCAGAACTGTAACCTGTTTTCCACGTTGGGCAGCTCTCTCCAATGCATCTATGATTGGAGAATCCCGTCCGGTTCTGTAAAGCGTCATTTTTATTGCCAGAACATTGTCATCATCAGCCGCATCTGAAATAAATTTTACAACCGGGTCATAACATTCATAAGGAACATGCAGAATTTTATCACGAATTTTCAAAGTATCCCAATAAGGTTCATCTTCTGGTAAATCTGCAGGATAAAAATGTTCCCAAGGTTCAAAACTCATTTTGTCAGCATCATCCACGCCACGCAATTCCATCAAATCATTTGGATTAATTATCTGGTCAATTTTATAAACATCATCATTCGAAAGTTCAAGTTTTTCCATCAAATATGAAGTAAGTTCATCGCTTGTGGAATTGCATGTCATCTGCACAGGAAAAGAAGATTTCCGCTGAATCAATACATCTTCCATCGCATGGATAAAATTCGAACCAGAATCTTCGTCAACGGCAAAATCAGCATCTCTTGTTACTTTAAAAAGCAAAGTCTGTTCAACCGTAAAACCTGGAAAAAGCAAAGTTCCACAGGAAGTCACCACATCCTGCAGCAGCGCAAATTTTTTGATTTTTTTTCCTTCAATTGCGGACATAACCGGCAACCAGAAAATATTCGAAATCCCACTTGGAATTTCCACAAAAGCTATGCGCGGTAAATCATCACTTCCTTTCAAATCCTCATGACTTCCGCGAATACCTTCCATAGGTTTTAAAAGGAATGCAGCATAAGTAGAAAGATTCTTGATGTGAGGAAATGCTTCCATATCGGTTCTAAGTGGAGTCAAAAGCGGATAAATTTCGTTTTTGAAAACCCCCTGCAAAAATTCTGTCTGCTGCGGTGAATAATCCTGAGGCGAAACATAAACATAACCTTTTTCAGCCAGTTTAGGCAAAATATCATTCATAAGACAATTGTGCTGTGTTCGTATAATCTGATGTGCTCTAGCGGAAATTGAAGTAAGAACAAGCTGCGAAGTAAGACCTGAAACATCAACACTTGAAGGATCTTCTGCCAAAAGTCGCTTTACTGATGCAACTCGCACTTGAAAAAATTCATCAAAATTGCTTGTTACAATCGATAGAAACTGAAGTCTTTCCAAAAGAGGCAATTCTTTTCGCAAAGCCTGAAATAAAACTCGAGCATTAAACTCTAGCCAGCTTAATTCACGGTTAAAAAATCTATTTTCCATAAAATCACCTCTTTTTTACAATAGAATTACTTTATAACCAAAAACGGATTCAAACATTCCTGATTTTTCAGAAAGTGCAATTTTTTCAAGAATCGTGTTGCTTGATTTTTTTGTATGAATCACAACCGTATTCTGCTGAATTTTAATAGAAAAGTCGTTAAACTTTTGTATGTGTCCTCTATCCAGGGCATCCGCAATTCGCACAATCGCTGTAAGTTTCAAAATGGTCATTCTGTCAGGACGCGACATCATCTGATAACTTTCATCATCCTGCGGAACAGAAGAACCTTTATGATATTTTGCAATTTCGGCAACGATTTTGTTATCGTTTCTGGAAAGTCCAAAAATTTCAGAATTTTTGATGATATAATTACTGTGAATATTGTGATGGTCAAAACGAATAAACGAACCAATATCATGCAAAATCGCAGCAGTTTCAAGCAAAGTTCGTTCGTGGTCTCCAAGCCCGATTTCTTCTTTTAATGTATCAAAAAGTTTTACACAAACCATTCTAACACATTCAGCATGTTTTTCATCACCATGATATTTTCGCAAAAGATTTCTCGCCGAAGCAATAATCTGACTGTCAAATTCCTTCTGCAATTCTTCACTTTGAATTGAGTCCTTACTAAAAACAACTCCATTTCTGATATTAGTTTCAGGGACGATGATTTTTTCTGCTTTTGTCAGATGCAAAAACATATTGTAAATCAAAAGACTCACATGAAGCGTTTCTGCTTCGCTATAAGAAATTTTAAACCGTGCCACACATTCATCTATTGAATAATTTTGAATCTGCTTTACAAACGCTGCAAAATCCTCTTTTTTTATTTCCCACAGAAACGTAGAAATTGGTCTTCCCACCAGAAGTGCTGCAAGAGTCATATCTGAACCAATTGCAATAAACTGTTTAACTTCGCTTATGTTCAACTCACTTTCAAGAGATCCCTTTGTATTATTGATTGATTCTCTTACATAACGCTGAATATCGGAATAACTGCTTCCCTGATTTCGCATCTGCTGGTCAATACGCACAGTTCCAAGCCGCAAACTATGCACACCAGCCATTTTGCCATTCGACATCATCATGATTTCAGTTGTACTTCCACCAACAACAAGAATTACAGTATCTTCTTTTTTGAAATCAACAGGCTGATCTTTTATAGATTCACTGACTGCAATATACATCAGCTTATTTTCTTCAATCCCATCAATGATGTGTACACGAAAACCAGTCTGCACGAGAATTCTATCCATAATTGGGTCGCGATTTGAAGCATCACGAAAAGCACTTGTTGCAATACAATAAGAATCGCTTGATTTTATTCCCCAACCTTCCAGCTGTTCACGATATCTTTTTAAAATAGAAATGAGTTGGTTTTGAGTATCCTGACTGATAACGCCGCTAGTAAAAACATCTTTACCAAGCGGCAAAGGCATATCAGAACGGTCAAGAACATTTTGTTTTCTATCTGATGTAACTTCGGCTACAAGGAGTCTAACCCCCGTAGAACCGATTTCAATAACAGATTCTGGGGTCGCCATATAATCCTCCGGTCTAACCAAAAAAAATTACAACTTGTCAATCAGCATCGAACACTTGCCACTTGGAATTGGCAAAGTCTTCTTTTTTTGGTCAATAATATTGATAGTAAAATAATAAAGTTTTTCGCTTTCCATTTGAATTTCCCAACCGCGAGAACTTTTATTTGATAAGATAGTGATTAAATTCCGCTTCAAAGAAAGATTCTCAATTCCCATTATTTCAAGATTTGGAATAATCCAATCAACAGTTTTTCTAGGAAGACTGATAGAAAGTCCAATCACGTTTTCAATCATCAAAGCAATTGTTGATAATCCTGCTGTCAAAAGATAACGAGGTCTTGCAAAATCATTTTCGTTCATTTTTGCACGACCTTCTTTATTTGGACAATAAGCATCATATAAATCGCCATGCTCTTTTTTCTCGTTTGGCATCAAACCTTCCAAAACAAAGTAAAGATGACGAATTGCACATTCACGTGCAAATTCATATTTTCCGTATTTTTCAAGTCCTTTTATAACAAGAAAGTTGAATGATGGCATTACACTTCCATTAAAACCGTTTCCATCCTCGCTAAAATCAGGTTCACTGGAACTCAATGTCGGGAATGGATGCTCAGTTCCAAATTCACCTGGATTAATCAAATGTTCAACCAGAATATCCGCTTTATCTGCATTTGGAATTTCTGCAAGCATAGTCAAATAACTTGCAATTGATTTTACTTTGATTTTGTTTTCATTTTCATCCAAATCATAATAAAATCCAGTATCTTCATCCCACATTAAAGAATTGATTTTTGTTTTTATTGAAAAATAAAGCTTGCGATACTGAAAACTGATTTCTTTATCATTTAAAATATCACCTAATGCAGACATATATGATGCATTCACAGCCATGCAGGCATTAAAATCAATAGGATAGCAAACATTTTTTCTTGGAGAATCAATCATAGTTGATGCTGAAACAGGAGCAGAATACAAGCCGTTTTCCTTTCTGAAATTTTCATCAATCCAAGTCATATATTTTTGCAAAACAGGCATAATCTCTTTGATACGTTTCTTGTTTGCCGATTTATGATAGAGATTGAACTCAGCATACGCAAAAAGTGGTAATCCAACTCCTTCAGGATTTGTTTCATCAAAAACAGGTTCACCAGTTTTTACATCATATTTCCAGCGAATGGCACCAGATTCTTCCTGCGCTTTGTAAAAATAATCAAGATTATTACAAGGTTCAAAATTCCTATTGGAATAAACCAAAAAGAAAGAAGACAAAATTGTTTCAAACTGATTAATAATAAGATTATCATTCTCCGGATATATAAAAAGACCGTCTACATTTTGCTCGCCTTTCTTTGGATCAATCCAAAAAGAAGAAGTCCAAGACCATGTTTTATTATAAATGTCTACAAAATCCTGATCATAAAAATGGATTTTTGGAAAATCGTGCTTACTCACAAAAACTCCTGAATATTTCTAAACGTAAAAAAATTCTCTATATTATAATATACCACACTTTTCTAAAAAATGGTGTATTTTTTTAAAAATATTTTTTTTATTTTTAAAAGGGGACAGACTGAACTGACCCCACTTTTCCCGAGTTTTTAGCGCTAGCGTTAAAAAAAACTCGCAGCAGGTGCCAAACCGCACAGAAATCTCGATTTGAATATTTAGCACCTGCCGGATCAATCCTTCAATGAAATCAAAATGTTTCCCGAGTTTTTAGCGCTAGCGTTAAAAAAACTCGCAGCAGGTGCCAAACCGCACTAACATTCTGATTTGAATATTTAGCACCTGCCCCCCTACTTGTAGTTCTACCGAAAATATCATATACTTTAGAAATGGAAAAAGAAAACAGACAATACACAAGATATCCAGAGATTGGACGTGCATTTGCCCCTGATTTATGTGCATTGCCGGCAGTTCTCGATGATATCAGCGCATTTGGCTGCAAAATCCACTATTCATTCCCAATCGTTGTAGATTTAGAAGAAGAATACGAATTAAAAATTTCACCTTTACATAATGAAAACCAAAATCCATTGGATTTAAGATGTTGTCCACAATGGGTTCAGGAAATAGACGGAAACACATTCATAGGATTTCAGATTTTATATTCTCCAGATGCAAACAAACTGAATTCTTTTATCACAAAACTGCAGGAAATGGCAGACAGCCAGAACCAATCATTTATCTGATATGAACATCGCATTTTTAAGTTTTCCCCAATCAGTTTCAATCCTACTCTCAGAATTAGAAAAACGTTTCGGCATCAAACAAAAGCCCATAAAACAATACGGCGAACTTTTATATTTTGAAAATTTTGATGAAAAACTTTTACAGAATGCAGACGGAATCACACAGTATCCATATTGGGCAAAAACAACGATGATAGAACCGTTTTTTTTTCATTTTGAAACAATCGGAGAAGCTGCAAATCATCTGAAAAAAATTCAGAGAAATTGGGCACCATATCAGTTTACCTGCTTTCGACGTGCTGAACTAATACAACAAAAACTTCCATATATAAATTTAAAAGACAGAAAATTTCCAGTGGAAATCCCGGCATCTCCAATCGGACTTTATACATTGATTGATGAACACAATCTCATTGCAAGTGCAAAGACAACAAGTTTTTTGCCAGCTGGAACTTTAAATTTTGTAGAAGACCACGAAAATCCGCCTAGCCGTGCATATCTTAAGATTCAAGAAAGTCTGTCTATGGCTCATCTTTTAAACGGAACACCATTTCCAAATGAAAATTCCGTTTGCTTTGAAGCTGGAGCCTGTCCTGGTGGATGGACTTGGGTTCTGGCAGGTCTAGGAGCAAAAGTTTTTGCAGTGGATAGAGCCGAACTTACTCCTTCTTTAATGCAAAATCCGCGCATAAAATTTCTTGCACACGATGCTTTCACTCTTAAACCGCAGGAAATTGCAGAACAATTTGGTGAAGTTGACTGGATTTTTTCTGATGTAATATGCTATCCCGAACGCCTTCTAGAATGGATTTTAAAATGGCTTGATTATAATCAAAAATTAAATATGATATGCACAATTAAAATGCAAGGCGAAATTGACTGGAACCTTATTCAAAAATTTTCAGATATTCCAGACAGCATCATTTTGCATTTGAACTACAACAAACACGAACTCACATGGATTCACACCCACTAATTTCAAAACTCTCAGACATTACAAATGCACAATAAAGTTTGTTTTTTATTTTGGGCAGCTTTTTTGTTTCAAAAAAAACACCCTCATAACTTTCATTACAAGGGTGTTTCAAAATCTGAACTGATTTTCTACGCTACTGCACAAATCCGCCCTAAACAGCATTGCTGAAAAAAGGCGGAAAACTGCAACGCAGGATTATTTTCAGCAAATAATTATGCTTTGTTAAGACGTGCTTCCAAATCGTCCAAAATTCCAGTAAGTTCTTTTGGCAAGTGTTTTCCAAATTTTGGATAATGATTTTCACGAACGTCTTTAACTTCTTTCTTCCATCCTTCAACATCAACTTTGAGGATTTCTGGAAGAG